>NZ_AMFQ01000098.1:0-83831 GCF_000335555.1 Acinetobacter sp. WC-743
AGGAGCGGAGCTCCGCAAGCGCAACCATCAATAGCGTTTCATTTCTCTTGATCAATAAAATGAAAGCGATCAATAGATTGTTTGATGATCTAAAGCTTGCACTGCCACGCTTTAGTGCTAAAGTTTAAATTCTTTTGCGTAGGCGATGCTTCACTTTTCAGAGATGAAAAGTGACAAAAATCTTTCGTTGAGCGAGGGGTACATCCTCATACCCCCGCTCAACATGGCGACATCCATGTCTCCTCACGATCGCAAGACCATCTATGATTGAAAAGTACAAAATAAATGAATCATCCAAATCACTTGTATGAATAATCAGGCGGTTTGGATGTATCATCTTTCATCAAGGATTTTTATCGAACTCAGGTTATATGTAGGATTTGTCTTTGAAGTAACATCAAATTTTAAGCATAAAAAAGCCCACTTCATCATGAGTGGGCTTTTTCGAATCTGGCTCTTCCACCTGGGCTCGAACCAGGGACCTGCGGATTAACAGTCCGTCGCTCTACCGACTGAGCTATGGAAGAATAGATGGCTCTCCAACCTGGGCTCGAACCAGGGACCTGCGGATTAACAGTCCGTCGCTCTACCGACTGAGCTATTGGAGAATCTGATGCGCATTTTATGGATGAAAGCCAAAGTGGTCAAGTGAAATTATACCAAAAGCATCTTAAATGTTTTTTTATTGTCCGAATTTAAATAATTTGTATATATATTGATTATTTTTAAAGTTTTCTAAATCTTTTTCAGAGATTAAGCTTTCGTATGCTTGGGGATGTTGTTGTAGCTGTAGAATACTTTCAATCCGTTTGGAAGCTTTCTTTCGAGCTAATGCACTAAAAATAATCGCAATTTCTAAGATTTGGTTATTTTTAAAAAGAAAGTTGGAAGACAAGAATAAGTTTTTGACAGGATAAGGTTTTTTTCTCAAAGCATGTTGCTGCATGATTTGACTACTCAAACTTAATTCAAGTTCATAACACATTCCAAAGGAAAAACCGCGATGTTCTTGCTGTATTTTACGCATGCTTAATGCGGAAATTTTTTCATAGTCCACAGTCATATTGATTGCAGGTATTTGAATTTGACAAAAATCACTGTGAAAACACAGCTGTGGTCTTCCATATTTGATCAGTAGATACAGTGCAACAAGTTCAAATAATAAAATAAACAGCCACAATAGCAGCACGAAAATAAAAGTAAAGGTGATGTAGTCTGAATGCGCGATATATAGATAACAAGGAATCTGTAGCGTAGTCAGAATGACATAGCCAGCAATGATTTTTATTGGATCTGCTTTTATTGTGTATGTCGTATTAATCATGAAAATATAAAAATAGATTAACATAAAAAAGCCATTCTAATCAGAATGGCTCTTTGGCAAAATAAAATTATTCAATCTTATTTTTCAACACCAGCTGCTTGACCAGCATATTTTGCATTTGCATAGTCCCAGTTCACTAAGCTTTCTAAGAAAGTTGAAATGTATTTTGGACGAGCATTACGGAAGTCGATGTAATAAGCATGTTCCCAAACATCAATTGTTAATACCGCAACTTTGCCATGAGCAAGTGGAGTATCTGCATTTGAGGTTTTAAGAATAGAAAGCTCACCGTTTACTTTGTCAGCAACGAGCCATGCCCAACCTGAACCGAATTGAGTTGTTGCGGCAGCTGCAAACTCTTCAGCAAATTTTTCGTAAGAACCGAAAGCTTCATCAATTTTAGCTGCTAAAGCACCTGTTGCTTTACCACCACCGTTTTTAGCCATACAGTTCCAGTAGAAAGTGTGGTTCCAAACTTGAGCAGCATTGTTGAATACACCTGCTTTAGATGCATCGCCAGCAACAGCAACAATGATCTCTTCTAAAGTTTTACCTTCAAGATCAGTACCCGCGATTAAGTTGTTTAAGTTGACAACATAAGTATTGTGGTGCTTGTCGTGATGGTATTCTAAAGTTTCTTTGCTGATGTGCGGCGCAAGATCTTCGTAGCCGTATGGTAGAGCAGGTAAAGTAATGGTTGTCATGTTTTAAATTCCTTGCATTGAGCTGGGTTTTAACATTTAAGTGGCTTTATTGTAATAGATTCTTCGCGCAATAGGGCATGATGTTAAATAACAATACACAATTTATTTCGATTTAATACGTATATAGACAATTAAAAAAGACAGTGAAGATTTTCTTGAAAAAGTATCAAGTCATTTTTAAAAAATAATGAAATGATACTTTTATTGAGATTAAATTGGATTATTTAACTCAAAATATTCAGATTCAATATTGAACTGTTCTGCAATCGCTTTGGCTAATTCTTGCACGCCATAACGTTCAGTTGCATGATGACCACATGCATAGTAGTGAACATTCAATTCTTTGGCTTCATAAAAAGTACGTTCACTGACTTCACCTGAGATATAGGCATCACAGTCCATCGCTGCGGCTTTTGCAATATAATCCTGCGCACCTCCAGTGCAAAAACCTACTTTTTGAATCTGGGTTTTTGCTGCATCAAGGTGAATCGTATCAAAACCTAATTTTGTCGTGAGAAGTTGTTTAAACGTTTCAGGTGAGAGCGGATTTTTTAAATAACCGATATTGCCAATCGGATTGCGTTCATGAGGGTCCAAAGCTTCAATATTGTCCAAACCTAATATTTGAGCAATCATCGCATTATTGCCCAATGTTGGATGTGAGTCTAAGGGCAAATGATAGCCGACAAGAGAAATATCATTTTGAATGAGACTTTTGATGCGTTTTCCTCGCATCCCTGTAATTGGGTAAGGTTCACCTTTCCAGAAATATCCATGATGGACCAATAAAAGGTCCGCTTTTTTTTCAATGGCGGCATCAATTGCATCTTGTGAAGCTGTGACTGCACAAAGAATTTTCTTTACTTCAGATTTTCCTTCAATTTGTAAACCGTTAGGCGCGTAGTCTTTAAATTCAGGTGACTTTAAGGTTTGATCACACCACAGAATAATATCTTTAAGTAAAGCCATGAATAACCTTTTATGAAAATAGAGTAATTGAAGAATATCAAAACACATTTTAAACTGTAACTAAAGCTGAACAAAACTCTTTGTATTTTTTATGTTTCTTTATTGAATTGCTTTACAATATACAAATTGCTTTTGCATCAACGAATTAAAAAATTCTTAGAGGAATAAAAACGTGCGGCGTTCATTTACTTGGCTCCCTTGGGTTTTACTAATACTGGTAATTATTTGTTTTGTCGTATGGCAGAAACTTCAACAACCCAAAGCACCGATTGCAGCGGATGGCGTAAAGATGCCAGCGGAGAAAGTAGAGCCGTTGGTTAATACGTCTAGAACAGGTGGTGTGGTGTCGTACAGCGCTGCTGTTAAAGTTGCAGCGCCTGCAGTAGTCAATATTTTTACCACTCAAAAAGTAAAACAGAATCATCCATTGCTTAATGATCCTGCATTTCGAGAGTTTTTTGGTAATCAGATTCCTGAACAGAATCAAAACCAGAATGAAAATAGCTTGGGGTCTGGGGTGATTGTCCGTCCGGATGGCTACATTTTGACGAATAACCATGTGATTGCGCAAGCAGATCAAATTGTTGTTGCCTTGCAAGATGGACGCCGTGCCGAAGCAACTGTGATTGGAACAGATCCAGATACAGATTTGGCAGTCATTAAAATTGGTTTAAAAGATTTACCTGTATTGCCGTTTAAATTGAGTGGTAATGAGGTGGGTGATGTTGTCTTGGCAATTGGTAATCCATTTGGGGTGGGGCAAACTGTGACTCAAGGGATTATCTCTGCAACGGGGCGTTCTGATCTTGGAATCAATACTTATGAAGATTTTATTCAAACAGATGCAGCGATTAATCCAGGTAACTCTGGTGGCGCATTGATTGATGTTGCTGGGAATTTGATTGGTGTAAATACTGCAATTTTCTCACAGTCAGGTGGATCTTTAGGCATTGGTTTTGCAATCCCTGCAAAAATTTGCCAGCAAATACTCAATTCGATTTTAAAAGATGGTCGAGTGATTCGTGGCTGGATGGGGATTAGTTTAGTTCCACCGACACAAGAAGATGTGTTACAACCTCGTCAACCTGGTGTAGTTGTTGCCGATGTATTGAAACGAGGTCCAGCGGCAGAAGCAGGAATTAAAGTCGGTGACCGTATTGTGAAAGTCAATAATGAAGACATTACTTCGACTTCACATTTGATTAATTATGTCGCTTTACAAGCACCAAATACTGAAATTCAAGTGGAAGTTGTACGTGGCGATCAAAAAGTGAATTTAACAGTTAAAGTGGGTGAACGAAAAGTTGTGAATAATGACTCACAATTTATTCCACTTCCAAAACGTTAATTTTAATGCATAAAAGCTCTGATATTTCAGGGCTTTTTTTATGTTCTCAAGGTGATCAAAATAGTGCAATAAAAACAAGTTTTTTCATTAAAGCCAATTTATGGCATGTTGATCACATTGGGCTTTACCAAAACTTCCATTTCGGCTTGTGAGGCCAATTGGCACAAGGATTTGGGAATAAGGTATAAATTTTGACAAATTCGTCTTCTGTAAGTTTTCCGTCATTGTTTTCATCTAGATATTTAAATAGTTTAGTGTTTTTATCTTTGCCTTGAAACTGTCGGTCATCTGGCCAAGGGTATGGGGCAAAGTCTGTAACTTTTAAAAACTCATTGAGTTCAAACGTATTATTTTTATTTGAATCATAAGTTTTATAAAATCCCTCCCAATCCATGGAAGCAGGTTCACAACCAAAGCTTGCAGTGCTCAATGTACTGAGAGTCATGAGCGTTGCATATATTATTTTATTCATTGTTCTACTCTATTTACATGGTTATGTGAAATATAAATATATCATTCAACTTTTCAAAGCAATTTAATAATCATGATTTTCTGATACTAATGGCTATGACAGAGATCATTATCACTGGTTTGGGTCTCTTTTATTTGGCGAAGATAAACAAAAACCAGCGCCTAAGCGCTGGTTTTGATGAACTAAACATTACCGATTTGATTAGCTTTCTTGTTGGATACCTGCCACTAACCAATCTTGGTTAGAACCCGCAGGTTTTACAAAGTGCCATACTTCAGAGAATGGTGCAGGCAGACTATTTAAATCTTCACTGACTGTACCAGTAAAACGAACACTTACCACATATTGACCATTTTCAGTTGCACTATCGACCACCAATGCATTTAAGTTCGAAAACTCAGCAACATCTTGATCTTGGTTCGCCATGATATCGTTATACATGGACTGATAAAGATCAGGTGTTAAGTAGCGTTGAATTTCTGCAATGTTACTAACAGAGTTCATCGATTGAATATGATTAAAACGTTGGCGTGCTACACGTAAGAAAGCTGCAGGTTCAGTACCATCTGGAAGCTGATTGCCACTTTGCATTGATGCTGCACCAAAAGGCGCTTGAGGTGCAGCACCACCATTCACAGACTGACCAAAAATATTGGTATTGTCTGAATTACGTGCTGTGTTATTTTGACCAAATGGCGCAGATGTAGGACCTGACGTATTTGGTGCATAAGGATTATTGCCCGCTAATTTTTTTTTAGCGCCGAATTTACGGAACAAGAAGAATGCAGCACCCGCGATCAAGATCAACCAAATCCAGCTCGGGATTCCACCTTTTTTCTCTTCTTGCTGAGCTGCTTGTTGTTTGGCTAATTCAGCATCATTGGTCTGAGCTTGTGAATTCCCATTGTTGTTGTCAGCCATTGCATTGGCAGCAATTGCACCCACTGCCGCACCAGCCACACCAGCAGCAACCATTTTACCGACACCAGAGCCTGACTTTTGCTGACCCGCTTGAGCTGGCATTGGTTGTTGAGCAGGCGTAACTTGTCGAGGTTGAGAATAAGACTGACTTGAACTCGAAGAACGGCTCATGCCATGGCTTTTACCACCACCCGCACGTTTTGCTTCGGCTAAAGGTGCTACAGCCAAAGTTGCCATTAAAATACCTGCGATCAAGCCGCGCTGTCGAACTTCCATTGAATGTACCTATTTAAAAATATGTTTATGAGTATGAAAAGCAAGATTATGAGGCTTTGCTTTTCATATCTATATTTATGCAGTCTTTTGACTAGAATTTCAATGTTTTTGAGATTTATTTGTGCATATATTCACATAATCATAACGAATATATTGATAGCTTGATGGATTGGAACTTGTTTTTTCTAATGCATTGAAATAATTGAAAAGTCTTGATTTAAAGATGTTTTATCATATCGGTGGAATTGTTCAATTCAAAAGCATTCAGCCTGATCAATTCTGTATCTTGATTCTCATCGTGATTCTCATCGAGCAGTGAGTTTAACCGTGCAACTGATCGTTAAAACAAACAGCTGCACGTTTTTTCTCAATCCAAGTATTTTTAGAGTTAACAGTCAGTGCATTTGATATTCAACAATATTAACTGACTTAGCAACACAGCGTACTTGCCGATCTCAAGCGACTTCGTCACTCAATTGCATCGCCTCAGTAAGTGCCTCATGTAAACGAGCAACAGCAATCACCTGTACACCTGCAATTGGTTTTTGTGGAGCATTGCCTCTTGGTACAATGATGTACTTGAAACCGTGTTTAATGGCTTCTTTAAGACGTTCTTGTCCATTGGGAACAGGGCGTATTTCTCCAGATAGCCCCACCTCGCCAAAAACAGCCAATTGTTGAGGCAATGCTTTAGAACGTAGACTGGATGCGCAAGCCAACAGGACCGCCAAATCTGAACCTGTTTCAGTAATTTTTAATCCACCCACCACATTGACGTAGACATCTTGCCCTGAAGTTTGCACACCACCATGACGATGCATAACGGCAAGTAGCATGTTTAAACGGTTTTGTTCTAGACCGAGTGCGACTCGGCGCGGTTGTCCATGTGCATCATCAACCAACGCTTGAACTTCGACCAACAAGGGTCGTGTACCTTCACGACTGATCATGACCACAGAACCTGGGATGGCTTCATCATAACGGCTTAGAAAAATAGCAGATGGGTTTGCAACTTCTTTTAAGCCTTTATCTGTCATACCAAATACGCCCAATTCGTTGACCGCACCAAAACGGTTTTTCACTGCGCGAATCATACGGTAGCGAGAATCTGACTGCCCTTCAAAGTACAATACGCAGTCGACCATATGTTCGAGAACTCGCGGTCCGGCGAGTGAACCTTCTTTGGTGACATGACCAACAATGAATAGGGCGGTACCACTATTTTTTGCAAAACGAGTTAAAAGTGCAGCTGATTCACGAATTTGTGATACGCCACCGGGTGCAGACTGTAAGGTTTCGGTATATAAGGTTTGGATAGAATCTAGTATGGCAACAGCCGGACGCAATTGTGCCAAGGTGTCACAGATTCTTTCAACACAGGTTTCAGCCATGACCTGTAATTTATCTGTGGCTAAGTCCAGACGGTTTGCACGTAAGGCGACTTGAGAAAGTGATTCTTCACCTGTGACATAAAGTGCGGAGCTGTTCGCTGCAGCCATGTGGGTTGCTGTTTGCAAAAGAATCGTTGATTTACCAATACCTGGATCACCACCGATCAATACCACAGAACCCGTAACCAACCCGCCACCGAGTACTCGATCAAATTCTCCAATTCCTGTTCCTAAACGCGTTTCATTGGAAACAGTGATTTGATTTAACAGTGTTACATTGGCTGCTTGTCCAGCATATCCCCCTCCCATCGGTTTTGCTCGATGTGATACCACAGGTTCAATACGGACTTCAGTCAGAGAATTCCATTCACCACAGTCTGAACATTGACCTGCCCATTTTGGATGGTCTGTACCACATTGTTCACAACGATAAACAGTTTTGACTTTGCCCATTTTGAGTGCATATACCTTTTCAATGATGTGCTGAATGTACCAATAGCGACATTGAAATACAATTTTTTGCACAACATCTCGCCAAAAACAATTTTGGCACGTAAACTGCAAAATGAAGGAACGGTAAAAATAAGAAAGGTAAGGAATAGTCTATTGACTATTTAATAAGCTAAAAGATGGAAAATCCTAGATAATTAGGCGTATCTATTGAAAAAGGCTTTTTTATTTTTTTTGTTTTAAGCTACTTTTGTAAAACAAATCTGAGAGAAGAATATAACAATGTCAAATGAAAACCTCAGTTCTTCTGCGGAAACAGGTGAACTATCTAGAAGTTTATCAAATCGCCATCTTCAATTAATTGCAATTGGTGGTGCGATTGGGACAGGATTATTCATGGGGTCAGGGAAGACAATTAGTCTTGCAGGACCTTCAATATTATTTATCTACATGATCATTGGTTTGATGGTGTTTTTCGTCATGCGTGCGCTGGGGGAATTGCTACTATCAAACTTGCAATACAAGTCATTTATCGACTTTTCAACAGATTTAATCGGTCCTTGGGCAGGTTATTTTGTAGGATGGACGTATTGGTTGTGTTGGATCACCATCGGTATCGCAGATTTATCTGCCATTATCTACTATTTACAGTTCTTTAATAACGGCGTGGCATTTACACCAACCGAAGGCGCGATGATCAGTGTTGCTGCCATTTTCTTTATTATGGGATTGAACCTCGTTACTGTAAAACTGTTTGGTGAACTCGAATTCTGGTTTGCGTTGATTAAGATTATTGCCATCGTGGTACTGATTTTAGTTGGACTCTGGATGATTTTTACGGGCTTTACTTCAGCTGCTACAGGTCAAGTCGCATCCTTTACTCATTTATGGGATCACGGAGGCATGTTCCCTAAAGGGTTTGAAGGCTTTTTAGCGGGTTTCCAGATTGCAATTTTTGCCTTTGTTGGGGTAGAGCTTGTAGGAACGACAGCTGCTGAAACTAAAGATCCTGAAAAGAATTTACCTAAAGCAGTTAACTCGATTCCAATTCGTATTATTTTCTTCTACGTCTTGGCTTTGGTTATCGTCATGTCCGTGACACCTTGGGATCAAATTGACCCTAAAGTCAGCCCATTTGTAAACTTATTTAGTCAAGCGGGTATTGCTGCAGCAGCGATCATCATGAACTTGGTGGTACTGTCATCAGTTATGTCTTCAATGAATAGTGGTGTGTTTTCAACCAGTCGTATGTTGTTTGGACTTTCTCGTGAAGATCAAGGTCCGAAAGCATTTGGTTTGCTCAATCGCCGTGCTGTTCCAGCCAACGCTTTATATTTCTCTGGCGTGTGTTTGCTGGGTGGTGCTGCATTACAGTATTTCGTACCAAATACAGTTGAAGCATTTACTTTAGCAACGACACTTTCAACAATTTTATTCATTCTCGTATGGATTATTATCCTGTGGAGTTACTTGGTGTATTACAAAACACGCCCAGAACTTCATGCAAAATCCGTATTTAAATTGCCGGGTGGACCTCTGACTTGCTATGTGGTGATTATTTTCTTCATTGGAACAATTGGTATCCTCGCTTTAGAGCCAGATACTTTGAAATCATTGATGGTCAGCCCAATTTGGTTAATTATCCTTGCGATTGGTTATTTCTGTTTTTATAAGAAAAAACAGTAATTAGCTATTTCAAAGATACTCATAAGAAAACGCCAGTAATGTACTGGCGTTTTTTTTATTCTCATTTTAAGCTTGAGCGCCTGTTATTTTGGTCTATATTTTAGAATCAAGGTATACTGACAAAAATTTTGGAAATAGGTGAGCAGATGCGTTTAGCAATTTGTAGCATCGGTTTAGTTTTAAGTGGTGCCGTTTTAGTAGGCTGTGGTCAATCTGGTAATTTACAGTTAGCCAATAGCCCTGATTATGACAAGCGTGCCAAATACTTGTTGTATTCAAAGAATGACAGTAAATCTGTTCAGACTGAGAAAAAAGCAGTGGATCAGGCTGTTCCAGCAGATCAGTCTGTCCCAGCATCACAAGTGACTTCAAATTAAACCTATTTAAACTTTCATTGAAAGGATACATTCATGAGTTTTTCCCGCATTGATGGGGTATTGCATGCAGAGCAATGTTCTTTAGATCAGCTTGCTATGCAATATGGCACACCACTTTATGTCTATTCAAAAGCGACATTTGAAAAGCATTATTTAGATATGGATAAAGCCTTTAGCTTTATCGATCATCAAATTTGTTTTGCGGTGAAGTCTAACTCTAATCTTGCAGTATTGAATGTATTGGCAAAACTGGGTTGTGGTTTTGATATTGTCACAGGTGGTGAACTTGCACGGGTACTTGCGGCAGGTGGTGATCCATCAAAAATCGTGTTTTCTGGTCTAGGCAAACAAGAAGAAGATATACAAAAAGCGTTGGAAGTGGGTATTGCATGTTTCAACGTGGAATCACATGCTGAACTTGATCGTATTCAAAATATTGCGGCACGTTTAGGTCAAAAAGCACCTATTTCTCTACGAGTCAATCCAGATGTTGATGCCAAAACCCATCCTTATATTTCAACAGGGTTGAAAGAAAATAAATTTGGTATTCCTTCTGATGTGGTTTTTGAAACCTATCAATATGCAGCGTCTTTGCCAAATTTAGATGTGGTTGGAATTGATTGTCACATTGGTTCGCAATTGACTGAAACTCAGCCTTTTGTGGATGCGCTTGATCGTATTATGATGATGATCGAACAGCTTAAAACGCTCGGCATTCATTTACAGCATATCGATATCGGTGGCGGTTTAGGCGTGACTTATAAAGATGAAACGCCACCAAGCGTTGTTGAATATGCTGAGTCTATGCGTCCAGCTTTAGAAAAACTGGGTTTAAAAGTATATATGGAACCGGGGCGGAGTATTTCAGCAAATGCTGGCGTTTTACTGACTAAAGTTGATTTGCTTAAACCAACTCAGCACCGTAACTTTGCAATTATCGATGCAGCTATGAATGATTTAATTCGCCCATCCCTGTATGAGGCTTGGATGGATATTCAGCCAGTTAAGTCACGCACTGATGTTGAAAACAAAACTTGGGATATTGTCGGCGCTATTTGTGAAACAGGTGATTTCTTAGGTAAAGCACGTGAACTTGCGCTTAAAGAAAATGACCATCTTGCTGTTTTGGGTGCTGGTGCATACGGTTTTGTTATGAGTTCAAACTATAACAGTCGTGGTCGTGCTGCAGAAGTGATGGTGGATGGTGAACAATCTCATGTGATTCGTAAACGAGAAAGTATTGAATCACTTTGGGAAAATGAACGTTTGTTGCCTTAAGGAGTAATTTTAGATGTTATTAGAATTTACCAAAATGCATGGTCTGGGCAATGACTTCATGGTGGTTGATTTGATTAGCCAACGTGCCTTTTTTGATGCAATGACGATCCGTCGTTTGGCTGATCGTCATTTTGGCATTGGTTTTGATCAACTTCTCATTGTTGAACCACCAGATTTTCCTAATGTTGACTTTAAATATCGTATTTTTAATGCAGATGGTTCTGAAGTAGAGCAGTGCGGTAATGGGGTGCGTTGCTTTGCTCGTTTTGTTTACGAGCGTCAATTGACCAATAAGAAGCGCTTTAAAGTGCAGACCAGTGCAGGCATTGTCGAACCAGAGTTGGGTGAAAATGGTTGGGTTCGTGTCAATATGGGCTATCCGAAATTTTTACCGCAAGAGATTCCATTTATTGCTGAAGAGCCAGATGCTTTGTATGACATCGCTTTGGCAGATAATCAGTCACTGACCATTGATGTGGTCAATATGGGTAATCCGCATGCAGTGACCATCGTTACTGATGTTTTAACTGCAGATGTTGCGCATATCGGTCCACAAGTAGAGTCTCATGAACGTTTTCCACAACGGGTCAATGCAGGTTTTATGCAAATTGTAGATGAAAAGCACGCTCGCTTACGTGTCTTTGAACGTGGTGTAGGTGAAACCATGGCATGTGGGACAGGTGCATGTGCAGCAGCTGTGTCAGGTATGCGTCGTGGTTTGCTTGCCAACAATGTGGAAATTGAATTGGCAGGCGGTAAATTGCAAATTGAATGGAAAGAAGGTGATGTGGTGTGGATGACCGGTCCAACGGCTACTGTTTACGAAGGTCGTTTGGATTTACGCTATTTTCAAAGTTAAGCATATACCTTTAGCCCTGAATTGATGTCAGGGCTTTTTAAATTTGGTCAGCAGGTTTTCGTCAATAACTACAGCGCTGATATTTATTAAAATTCAAAGCAAATAATCACAATCAAATAGGAAAATAAACCATGGCAATAGACCGGATAGATTGGCATGCTGAATCCGCTGAACAAGCTGGATTTCCCTACAAAAATGGTGGAACGCATATCGGCATGTATTTGGCATGGATGATCAATCATCATTTAGAAGGTGAGTTTCACCAAGAAGAAAGTGAAACTGAATTAGAACAAGTGCGTACACGTCAAATGACTGGATTACAGTTTTTGACAGATATGTGTGATGAAAAATTCTGGAAAGAAGATTTGAATGAAGAAGGCTTTGAATTTACGCAAGTTTATTATGAAAGTCATCAATATTTTAAAGATTATGATGAAACCTTGGTTTATTCAAAAGGCTTAATAGAAACTTATGCAGTAGAAGACACTTGGGAAAACTATGATTTAATTGCTGCAGTAATCAGTCAGAAATATCAGCAATGGAAGCAAAACCGCCCATAAGTTTGCTAAAAGTGATCCATAAAAAAACACAGTCCGAAATGGGTAGGACTGTGTTTTAATGTTGATTCGTCTGGAGATCAAATCAACATTAAGCAACCACACTACAGCACGCATATTTGCTTAATGTATATATGAGGGTGATTGGTTGTTTTTCAATCAATATAAGTGTAAATTCTCAAAGTTTCAATGTTCTAAAACTGTTCAGTTAATTCATTGAATGAATTCCAAATATATTACCTTCGGTATCTACAGCTAAAACGATATGTCCATGCGGTCCGATTGACATTTTTGCTTGATGAATTTGTCCTCCCGCAGCTTCAACACGAGCTTCTTCGATCGCACAGTCTTCACTACTGAAATAGATAATCGTACTGTTTCCACCTGCACTCACACCTTGCATTTTTACCAAGGTTCCAGTGGAGCCATACTGGTTCATGTCGGAGGGAAAAGCCCACATTTGGGTATTTGCATCAGTCGGGTCGCTCAATAAACTGAGTTCTGTTCCCAATACAGTTTGATAAAATAATTTGGCTCGTTCCATATCATCAACATAGATTTCAAACCAACAGACTGGATTTGGCATGATGGTGTCCTTTTGTTTTACTGTTATATGTATTAGACCATTCGTTGGCAGTTTGCTTGAGTAGATAAACTCTAGCTCAGCCAGCAAATATTATTTTTAGACTTTATTGTGATTAGCTTATGACAAACTTGAATGTTGTACAGCTGTATTTTGTAAGCAGGTTTGTTTTTTATTCACAGCCATAAAAAAAGAGAATGCCGAAGCATTCTCTTTTCTGAATTGTTGAACATCATTATATTAATGACGCGCAGCTTTTTTGCCTTCATCTACCGCTTTCACGATTGGTGCTTTGACCAATGGTGTTGGTTGTTCAACCAAAGCAAGTGGAAGGATCTCATCGATACTTTTCACTGCTTTAATCTCTAAACCATCTTTCACATTTTGAGGGATTTCAGCCAAGTCACGTACGTTTTCTTGTGGGATAAACACCAGTTTAACACCACCACGATGTGCCGCTAAAAGTTTCTCTTTTAAGCCACCAATACGCATTGCACGACCGCCTAAGCTGGTTTCACCCGTCATGGCAATATCAGGACGAATTGCAATACCTGTAAATGCTGAAACCAACGCAGTTGTTAAAGCTAAACCTGCAGAAGGACCATCTTTCGGTGTTGCACCTTCAGGCAAGTGAACGTGTACATCGGTTTCTTCAAAACGAGAAGCTTCAATACCTAATTCATCAGCACGTGTACGAACCACAGTCATTGCAGCTGTAATCGATTCTTTCATCACATCACCGAGTGAACCCGTCGTAATGAATTTACCTTTACCTTTGACGGCTGCAACCTCAATGGTTAACAACTCACCGCCGACAGAAGTCCAAGCCAAGCCATTTACACGACCAACTTGAGCTTCTTCTTCAGCCATGCCGTAATCAAACTTATGCACACCTAAATATTCAGGTAAGTTTTCAGCAGTGACATCGATATGCAAGTTCTTGGCTTTCTTGCTTACAGACTCTTTCACCACTTTACGCGCAATTTTTGAAACTTCACGCTCTAGGCTACGCACCCCAGCTTCACGTGTATAACGACGCACGATGTCTCGAATCGCTTCTTCATGAACAGTCAATTCTTTAGTACGTAATCCATTGTTCTTAATCGCTTTAGGAACAAGATAACGATCCGCAATATTGACTTTTTCGTCTTCGGTATAGCCCGGTAAACGAATCACTTCCATACGGTCTAATAACGCCTCAGGAATATTCATGCTGTTGGCAGTACAGATGAACATCACTTCTGACAAATCTAAGTCAAGATCTAGATAATGATCATTAAATTTGCTGTTCTGTGATGGATCAAGTACTTCAAGTAATGCAGATGCTGGATCACCACGATAATCCTGTGCCATTTTGTCAATCTCATCGAGTAAGAACAATGGATTCTTAACACCGACTTTGGTCAAAGACTGCACAATTTTACCTGGCATCGCACCGATATAAGTACGACGATGACCACGAATTTCTGCTTCATCACGGACGCCACCAAGTGCCATACGAACGAATTCACGTCCGGTTGCTTTAGCAATGGATTCACCAAGAGAGGTTTTACCCACACCTGGAGGTCCGACTAAGCATAGGATTGGACCACGAAGTTTTTTCACGCGTGACTGAACAGCAAGGTATTCAACAATACGTTCTTTGACTTCATCTAAACCGTAGTGGTCTGTGTCCAAGATTTCCTGAGCTTTTGCCAAGTTAATGCTAACTTTGCTGGCTTTATTCCAAGGCGTATCTAAAATTGCCTCGATATAATTACGTACCACAGCAGCTTCGCTTGACGCAGGTTGCATCGCTTTGAGTTTACGGAACTCATTTTCAGCTTTTTTACGTACATGTTCAGGTAAATCAGCTTCTGCTAAACGTTTTTCAATTTCAGCAACATCATCTTCCGCACCGCCATTCATGTCGGAAAGTTCACGTTGAATGACCTTCATCTTTTCATTGAGGAAGTATTCACGTTGGTTTTTTTCCATTTGACGTTTTACAGAGTCATGCAAAGTTTGTTCAATCTGTTGTTCTTCAGACTGTTGTAACAAATAAGTCATGAGTTCTTGTAAATGTGCCTCAAACTCATCGTGTTCTAAGAATTTTTGTTTGACATCAATATTCAAAGGTACACGTGTTGCAACAAAGAATAATAGTTGCAGTAAATCGTCAATTTTGTTGGCTGCTGCAATCAACTCACGTGCATTACGTAATTTTGCTTCTGCATACTGTGAAAACAGTGCACGTAATTCATCCACACGTGTTGTTTGGGTAGCGTTGTCTATCGATACAGTCATTGGACTTAACGCATGTTCTGCCGATAAATATTCATCATTGTCGATGATCTCAACCAGCTTAGAACGGTGTAAACCTTCAATGAGCACTTTGATGCAGTTTTCATCATTTTCATGGTTTACAACTTGTACAATCTTAGCGACAGTACCATATTGATATAGGTTGTCGTGATCAATTTCTTCTGTAAGCGAATCTTTTTGCGCAACTACAAATACTAAATTGTCACTGTTACGAGCCACATCAACTGCATTGATCGATTTTTCACGACCCACAAATAGCGCAATTTGCATGTGTGGATAAACCACCACGTCACGCAACGCTAACAGCGGTAATACACTTGGAACCTGTGGCTCTAAGTTTTCTTGATTCATAATAATTTCAGACATGGGCACTCCTAATGAGTGACAACGGTGTTGCCATGTTTTTTATAGTGATGTGTATTTCAAAAATTACAAGGGCTTTACTTAATAAAAAAGTTAAAAAAACGCAAGTATTTGATTTACAAACAAGCCTAAAGGAATTTATTGACCTATCTGGCGTTTGAAATAGTAAGTTTTTATTGGTGTAATCAGGCTATCAAGGGATTGATCCCACGAATTTCTTGCTAATTCAGTATGTAGAAACTGAAAATCATGTGCTAAACCTAGTCGATGAGGCTGTTGAAAAGCGGAAGCAAGCGTTCGATCATAAAAACCACCTCCCATGCCCATACGTGTTCCTTTTATATCACAAGCCAATAACGGCATGATCACAACATCTAGTGTCGAAACATGCTTTCCACGGCTTGCCATGGGCTCTAACATACCTAAACGATGTAATGAAAAGCGTTTATTTTGATATTGCTGGTAGGAAATTTTGACCCAAACCAAGTGATTATTCATATTACAGATCATGGGTAAATAAACTTTTTTACCTTGAGCAAAGCAATATTCAATCAGACGTTTGGTTTTTACTTCTCCAAAAGCATCTAAATACAGTCCAATTTTCCGCGCGTTTAAAAATTTCGGATGCTTTAAACATTGCTTTAAGCAACGCAACTCGATCATTTTTTGTTGCTGTGAATTCAACTTGCGTCGTTGCTGACTGATGATTTTGCGCAATTGTGAATTTTGATTCATGCTGTCAAGTTTAACTCCAAACTGTAAACAGTATACAACGAATTGAATCACAACAGGATTGAGAAAATTACAGTTTTGATTGATCTGAGATTAAAAGATTGTCGCATTTTTTGTTTAAAATCGATGTAGCTGATTATGACAAACGCTATGACAAGCGCTAGATGAGGAGATATTTTAACTCCTATCAAGTTTTTCGATAAATGGACAAATCGACCTAATTCTGTTAATTATCTGATAAACCTCAACTTAAAATAGTCATTTAAATCGGAATCAATAAACTATCTTTTTTGACAAATGTTGGATTTTGCACAGTCAATTGAAAAGTTTCAGACTTCTATTAGGCTAAATAAGAATTCACGTGAGTGATGATGGATCAACAAGAATATAAATAGGACAAAGTGATGCAAGATAATCTGAATACACATCGAATAATGCCGTCACGACCATGGGTTAAGGCAACTATATTTGCATTGACCAGTAGTTTGTCTGTGCTATCTTATGCTGCGCCACCTGTAGCACCTAAATTAAATCTGGAACTTTCAGCACATTCAAAAAATAAAATTAAAACCTTGATGAATGATCCTAAAGTTTGGCAACAAATCCCTAAAACCGTCACGCTCTGTGTATTTTCACCAGATGGAGCGAATAGTGAGGCTTTTGAACAAGCCACCAGTTATATCAGTGAACTACCACGAATCACCCAAATCGCCAAAGAATTTGGTGTGGATATGAAGATCACACGCCCAACCAAATTGTCGATGCATATTGACTTAAATTATCCAAAACTCAAGAAAACAGCATCCACAGATATTAATTTACGTGTCTATACCGATGAACGTGTATTAACTGAAGATTTTAGAAGTAAACGCTGTGATGGTGCAGGCATCAGTAATATTCGAGCGAGACAATTTAATCCTTTCGTCGGCAGTATTGATGCAATTGGTGCTGTGCAAAATTACAAGCAATTGACCACTGTGATTCAGTTACTTGCACGACCTGAGTATGATGCAAAAATGGTCAATCGTGATTATGAGGTCGTCGGAATCGTGCCTTTGGGTGCTGCGTACATCATGGTCAATGACCGCCGTATTGATACTTTATCTAAGGCGGCAGGTAAAAAAGTTGCAGTCATGAATTTTGATGGAACGCAGAAAAAACTGGTACAAAATGTGGGTGCGCAACCTGTTTCAGTGGATTTATTAACAGTGGGGGGCAAGTTTAATAATAAAGAAGTTGATATTATGGCTGGTCCTGCATTGTTGTTTAAGCCGTTAGAATTAAAAAAGGGTATGACTGATAAAAATGGGAATGTGGTCGGCGGTATTATCAAGTTTCCGCTCATTCAAGTGACAGGAACATTGATCATGCATCGTAATAAATTCCCTGCTGGAATGGGACCAATTGCACGAGAAATGATTTCCAAGCAACTCAGCCCAGCGTTTGAGTTTGTTGATAAAATCGAAAGAGAAGTACCTGAAAAATATTGGTTTGATATCCGTGAAGCTGACAAGCCTGGCTATATCAAGATTATGCGTGAAGCACGTATTCAGATGACCAAAGAAGGCTATTATGATCCTGCAATGATGAAAATTTTGAAAAAAGTCCGTTGTGGACAAACACCAAGTAGTTTTGAATGCGCATTGAATGATGAATAAGGCAGTGAGCTTCATCTATACATAGAGATAAAACCAGTGCTATAGATTAACAAAGGCAAAATAAGTATTTATTTTGCCTTTGTTTATTATTGGCTAGGATCATATGGATTTTGCAAAGCTAATGATCTTTGTTAAATTCACGACATGATGTTTTAAAAATAATATTGAAAAAGATGCAGTTAAATCGATTGAAATTTTTATGGCTATTGATCTTGTTTTATCCCATTTTTGGTTATACCACAACATATCAAACAGGGGATGTGATCTTTCATACCTCTAAATCAGCTCAAAGTCTTGTAATTCAGCAAGCTACACATTCACCATACAGCCATATGGGGATGATTGTGTTAAAAAATGGACAGACTTGGGTTTTGGAAGCGATTCAGCCTGTGAAGTATACACCACTCCAACAATGGATTAACCGTGGGGTAAATCAAAGCTATAGCGTCAAGCGTTATCGAACTCAACTTACGGTTGCGCAACAACAAAAACTAGTTCAGCAAGCAGAAACTTATTTAAACAAACCCTATGATGTTTATTTTGAGTGGTCAGACAATGCAATCTATTGTTCAGAGCTGGTCTGGAAAGCGTATAAAAAAGCTTTAGCAATAGAACTAGCACCATTGGACAAGCTATCCAGCTTTGATCTTAGTCATCCACGTGTTAAAGCCTTGATGAAACAAAGATATGGTCAACATATTCCATTGAATGAAATGGTAATTGCACCCAGTACACTTTTTAATTCAAAGCAATTGATTGATGTTCGATAACATTGGAATGCTGGCAAAAATAAAGAGATATAAAAAGTCAGACAATAAAAAACCTGAGTCATGATGCTCAGGTTTTTTATGAGATGTTTTATTGCAAAAACAATCTTGAATATGGCGACCCTACGGGGATTCGAACCCCGGTTACCGCCGTGAAAGGGCGATGTCCTAGGCCTCTAGACGATAGGGTCAATAAATTGAGGCAGACCTTGAAACAAAACCATCAAATTAATGGCGACCCTACGGGGATTCGAACCCCGGTTACCGCCGTGAAAGGGCGATGTCCTAGGCCTCTAGACGATAGGGTCGTTTCAGAGGTGGGCGTATATTAGGGCGAATACAGAGATGTGTCAAACCTTTTTCTACAATAAAAGCGAAAACTTGATTTATATGTATAAAAACAAAGCAATAACACAAAAATCATGCAAAGTATCAATGAAATCGAGCCAAATGGCTTTAAAGGGCTTCTACAATATTTTTAATCACAGCAGGATGCTGTAAATAGCCTGCAATCTGGTGCGGGGAATGGATAAATGTTGAAATAGATGTATTTAAAATGGCGGGTTGAAAGTCAAAAGGCGCATTGACCAGAGGAAAAGCCGTGAGGAAATCATCAGGAGAGTAAAAATTATGCCAATCTCCATTTAAGCAAGCAGGACTTTGGATTGGCGGTGTAAGTTTGGACTGAATGACTTTAAATGCCAAGGGAGAGCCTAAAGTAATGAAGCGTTGGATTTTATACTGAGGTGGTAGTTGTTGCAAAAGGTTATACGCAATCACGGTACCTAAGGAGTGTGCAACGATAACATGGCTTTGATCTGCTTCTAAACTTGCTAAAATCCTTTGGTGAACTTCGTCCATGAATTGAGGATTGGCTAAGTATAAATAAGTTTCGATCAAAAACTTATGGATCAGACTTTCATGTAGTTTAGGAAAGTTATTTAAAATGACAGAAAATTCTTTAAGTGCTTTGTCTTTGAATAACTGAGAAGCTAAATACAGCCGTTTTGACAGTTTTAGCTCATGCTCAGGCATAAAGTAAGGTAAGATTGGAATGGTTGGCGCTGTATTTAAAACTGTCGATGGCGCAGTTGCGCTATGTTTGTGCAAATGGAAATTAACCCATGACTTAGGTAAGAAAGCATTTAGATCAAAGCGATTGCTGAGTTGATGCTTAGTGATCAAATCACCATAAAAGGGCAGGCTGATATCAAGTTCTGTGGCTGAAATAGCAAGTTTAAGTTCGTTGATACCCTGTTGAAAAATATCAAGCCAATGTTGTTTCAAATTATCAGCATTATAATTTTGTTGATTCATGCCATGAATAAAAATAATTTTCATTGCGGTTGTGATCAAACATAAGATTTATAAATTTAATTTACGAGCTTAAACCTTTTTTGACTATGACCAAATGTACAAAAAGTGTAGCAATTGCCACACTTTTGATTTGAAAAACAGAAACTGTTTTTATTTAAGACTGCGAATCATGCTGAGATTTGTATAAGAATGCATAACTGATATAACAGATAGCAATAAAGATTAAACAACAGATAAAACCGACCACCATTTCAGGATCAAACACCATACTAATACAGGTAATTAAGCAGAATACAAAACCTAAAATGGGTACGATCGGAAACAACGGTGCGGCAAAACCTAACTCCGCTTTACTATGACCCTGTTTATACCATTGGCGTCTAAAATTAAATTGGCTTAGACAAATACTCATCCACACCACAACCATTGTGAAAGCAGCAACACCCAATAGATTTTTAAAAATGGTTTCAGGTGCAAATTGTTCTGAAAGTAAGCCCGGCAGTGCGCCAAACATCGTTACAATCACTGCGATATAAGGGATACCACGCGCATTAATTCTTGAGAATATTGCTGGAAGTTGTTTTTTTGCTGACAGTGACCACATCATACGTGAGGCAGCAAATAGTCCTGAATTCGCCGCAGACAACAATGCAGTGATGATTACAAAGCGAATGATATCTTCTGCATAAGGAATACCGATATGATCAAATACGGTAACGAAAGGACTACTACTTACGCCCTCAGCGTGTAGTCCTGCCATTTGATGTGGCAATAATGCACTGATCACAATGATGGTACCGACAAAGAAAATCAACAAGCGCCAAATTGCCGTATTGATGGCTTTAGGTACATTCTTGGCAGGATCTTCAGTTTCTCCTGCAGCAACACCAATTAACTCTGTCCCAGAAAAGGCAAAGTTAACAATCAACATCGTGGTAAAGATCGGGAATAAGCCTTGAGGAAACCAACCTTCAGCGGTTAAATTGCTAAATAAGGGTGCTTCATGGTGTCCTTGATAATTGAGTAGACCAAAAATCGCCAGTAAACCAAAAAGAATGAATGCAATAACGGTAATCACTTTTACCAGTGATAGCCAAAACTCAGATTCGGCAAACCATTTGGTTGAGCTCATATTTAAGCCAAACACAATTGCTGCAAAAATCAGTGTCCATAACCACATCGAAATATGTGGAAACCATTCTTGCATCAATAAAGCGGCTGCGGTGAACTCTGTGCCTAGAGTTGCTGACCATGTCAGCCAATACAGCCATGTAACGGTATAACCAGTCCCCGGACCAATATAGCGTTGGGCATAAGTACCAAAAGAGCCAGACTCAGGCATATGTACAGCGAGTTCACCTAAGCAAAGCATCACCATATATGCAATCACACCTCCCAAAATATAAGAGAGGATGGCACCAATCGGACCTGTTTGTGAAATGACTTCACCAGATCCCAAAAAAAGCCCTGTACCAATTGCACCACCAAGCGAAATCATCACCAAGTGACGAGTACTCATTGCTCGTTTGAGTGGTGAGGAATTAGATGATACTTGAGCATCATTTTGAATTGGTGATGACGGCATAAGCTTCTAATGGAAATAAAACAAGAAGCGCGCTATTTTAGTCCAATTGCGAAATAGTGCAATGACTGAGTGGTTTTAATCGGCAATAATCCAGAATATAAATTTTCACTATTTTTTATTTCTATTAATTAATTATTTAAATCAAAAACTTATATTTAATATTGCTCGCGTTATTTTAATAAATGAAAGTTCAATTGTTCAATAAACGCATTATTCTAATGGTCTTACTGTTGTGTTTTTAAGCATTTGAAAATCAATAGATATAAAAAAACCTGAGTCATATTGCTCAGGCTTTTTTATGAGAAGTTTCATCTAAGAAACAGACTCGAATATGGCGACCCTACGGGGATTCGAACCCCGGTTACCGCCGTGAAAGGGCGATGTCCTAGGCCTCTAGACGATAGGGTCGTGATGAGGTGATGCGTATATTAATAACAAACAGTACTTTTGTCAAAACAGATTTCTTGAATTATCTTCTAACTGGTGAATCCTTCAGCAATTACTATTCTTTCAGCATGTAATTTAATCAATAAAGTATTGGATTGGTTTTGACGGTTAAAATTGTGATGAAGTAAAAGATGAAAAAAATCAAAATTCACGATCTATGGATAGACAATCACATGGATATGGATTGAATTCTGGGTGTACCCATCATTGTTGAATCTCATAGATGCCATAATAATGCTGACTTTTAGCTTGATCACAAGCACCTATTTAAGCACGGGTGCTTGATAAGCTCAGGGATGAATTAATCTTTCTGATGATACAGACCATAATAGGTCACATAACAGATCGCCATAAAGAGCAAGCATCCAATAAAGCCTGAAAGCATTTCAGGATCGGCTGCCATACTTAAGCCTGTTGCGGTACAGGTGATAAAACCTAAGATAGGTACAAGTGGATACCAAGGTGTCTTAAATTTTAAATCAGCTAAGGTCTTTCCACTAGCAAGCCATTTGCGACGGAAATTAAATTGACTCCAGCAAATACTCATCCATACGATGACCATGGTAAATGCAGCCACGCCTAATAAGTTTTTGAAAATCACATCAGCACCGAACTGTTCTGATAATAACCCGGGTAAGCCTCCAATCATGGTCACCAAAATGGCGATCACAGGCGTACCTGATTTGGTCAATTTAGAAAAAATACGTGGTAATTGTTTTTGAACTGAGAGAGCCCACATCATACGAGAAGCAGCGTAGAGTCCCGAGTTTGCCGTAGACAATAGTGCCGTGATAATCACGAAACGCATGATGTCTTCTGCGTAAGGAATACCGATTAAATTAAATACCGATACAAATGGACTATTACTGATACCTTCACCATGTACGGCAAGTCCAGCATCTTGATAAGGTAATAATGAGCTAATCACAATAATGGTGCCGACAAAGAAAATCATCAAACGCCAGACAGCAGCATGAATTGCTTTCGGTACATTTTTTTCAGGATTTTCTGTTTCGCCTGCTGCGATACCGATCATTTCTGTGCCATTAAATGCAAAGTTAACGATCAGCATGGTGGCAAAGATTGGAAATAGTCCATTGGGCAGCCAACCATGGGAGGTTAAGTTACTGAATAAAGGTGCAGATTCATAGCCATGAAATGGAATTAAACCAAATATCGCTGCCAAGCCTAACAGAATGAAGACCAAAACTGTTGCCACTTTGACGAAGGACAACCAGAATTCAGACTCTGCAAAAAAACGAGTAGAGGTGAGGTTGGAAATCAGTACCGCGATAATGAAGATTAAGGTCCATAGCCAGATGGAGGTGGTTGGAAACCATTCCTGCATCAGCATCGCAGCGGCAGTAAACTCCGTACCTAATGTTGCAGACCAGCCTAACCAGTACATCCATGAGACCATATAGCCTGTACCGGGACCAATATTTTTGGCAGCAAATGCACCAAAAGATCCTGTTACGGGTTGATTCACAGCCAATTCACCTAAACATAGCATGACCATGTATGCAATTAAGCCAACGATGATATAGGAAATCACAGCACCAATCGGACCTGCTTGAGCGATGACTTCGCCTGAACTTAAAAATAAACCTGTGCCGATAGCACCACCTAGAGACAGCATAATCAGGTGTCGTTTGGTCATGGATCTTTTTAAGACAAAAGACTGTCCATCAGCATTGAGATGCTGATTCGATTGATCGGGAGATTGCATATTTGATGTAACTGAGAATGCTAAATCAATATTTTAGATTAAAATGTGAAAATTCACAAAATAAAATGAAATAACTAGGCGTAAAGTATAAGAAAAAAATTGAAATGACTAAAATTAAGTAATGGTATTGCGAAGGAGAGAAAATATGGCGACCCTACGGGGATTCGAACCCCGGTTACCGCCGTGAAAGGGCGATGTCCTAGGCCTCTAGACGATAGGGTCGTTTAGAAGATGGCGCTATCTTATTGATCCGCCATCAAAGTGTCAAGTAAGTGAGGAGCGAGTTTGTTCAAAATATAGCAGAACAGTTCAGCCGTCTTCTGTGTATCATACAATGCTGAGTGTGCTTCTCGACCATCAAATTCAATTCCAGCTTGAATACATGATTTTGCTAAGACAGTTTGACCAAACATCACTGCACTCAACGTGACCGTATCAAAGACTGAAAAGCTATGAAATGGGTTTTGATTTTTTGTCCCTGTTCGAGCAATCGCCGCTTTTAAAAAACCTAAATCAAAATGAGCATTGTGTCCAACCAAGACTGCATGCGTGCAATTTTGTTGACGACGCACGTCATTCACTGCTTTAAAAATACGCTTAAGAGCTGTTTTCTCATCTTCAGCCATCGCCATACGCATAGGATTAAATGGATCAATACCAATGAAATCTAATGAACGACGATCTAAATTTGCGCCTTCGAAGGGGTTGATATGTGCATGATGTGCTTCACCAGGAACAAATTTGCCCTCAGCATCATACACAATCGGGATGCATGCTATTTCTAGCAATGCATCAGTATCTGCATTAAAACCTGCTGTTTCTACATCAACAACGACGGGTAAAAAACCACGAAATCGTTGTCCAATCACAGGTAATGTTTCAGTTGTCACACCTTTCTCCATTGGATAGTTTTTCCAGCATAAAGTGGAATAATCTGTTCACCATCCAAATAATCTAAACTTTCAGGGATTACCTGTTCTTCTTTGACAAGAGTAATCGTATTTGTATTGCGAGGCAAACCATAGAAGTCGGCACCAAAGAGACTGGCAAAACCTTCAAGACGTTCGATTTTGTTCACTTGGTCAAATGCTTGTGCATACAGTTCAATTGCAGTTGGAGCACTGTAACAACCTGCACAGCCACATGCATTTTCTTTGGCATTTTTAGAGTGTGGCGCACTGTCTGTACCTAAGAAAAACTTAGGATTTCCGCTAGTTGCAACTTCTAACAATGTCTGTTGATGCGTTTGACGTTTTAAAATCGGTAAGCAATAGAAGTGCGGTTTAACCCCACCGACCAACATATCATTACGGTTAAATAATAAATGTTGTGGGGTAATGGTTGCTGCAACATTACGATCTTGTTCGAGTACAAAATGTGCTGCTTCACTGGTGGTAATATGTTCTAAAACTAATTTTAATTTTGGAAATTGCTTTAATAAAGGTGAAAGCACTTCGTCTAAAAAGCGTTTTTCACGATCAAAAATATCGACATGATGATGAGTCACTTCGCCGTGTAACAGTAAAGGAACTTGATGTTCTTCGAGTTGTTCAATGACCGCATAAACTTTACGAATGTCACTAACGCCATTATCCGAATTGGTGGTAGCACCAGCAGGATAAAGTTTAATGGCATTTACATATTGAGATTCTTTGATTTTACGAACTTCGTCTGGCGAAGTATGGTCAGTAAAATACAGTACCATACGTGGGTCAAAATTTAGACCTGCAGGTACATGTGCCATAATACGATCGCGATAAGCATTGGCTTCATCTACAGTTTTTACAGGTGGAACCAAGTTCGGCATACAAATCGCACGGGCAAATTGTTTGGCGAGATCTGGAACTGTACGCTTTAAAGCAAGACCATCACGGAGATGGGCATGCCAGTCATCGGGCTGAAGCAATGTGATCGTATTCAAGGCAATTCTGACTTACAAAATAAATGAGATGATAATCTATAACAGTTTAAAATGATAACAGCTATTTCTAATCAATAATTCAAATTAAATGATTAAAAACAAATCTAAAGTCTATATTTTGCACATCTCGGTCATAGACTTGTCATGATAAAATGCTAACCCTAATGAAATAAAATTGTACCTCAAAACTTCGTTAAAATTTTCAATTGGTTAATTTTAATTCTTTTTTGAAAAGAGAATTTAAAAACTGAAATAGTCAGCCTGTGCTATTGCATATTTTACTTAAAAAACGATAATGAAGTCATACAAAGCTAAACTGATAATACACATTATTTGAACAGGGTTAATGAATATACGGTTGACTTTATAAAATAAGTTCTAAATTTTTGATGTGAAAATGATCAATAAGCTTTATTAAAATGAAATTTAGGGTATTCAATTAATATTCTTCATGTATCTGATATTACATGGTTTATTAGAGAAATGAATGATAAAATTAAGTAGATAGCGAGTTTTATATGGGCAAGTTTCTGCCAAGTCTTATCTGTATACTATGTCTGACTGGTTTAAGTATTCAAAGCCAAACATTTGCCAAACAAAATGTGAAAAGCGAAAAAAACCAAGAAGCCATTAAAGCGGATTCAAAACAAGATTGGTCATTAAATAGTATCAATAATGCCACTTGGTCAAGCAATCTGGGGCGAGGGCAGTTTCCTGCCTATGCGCGCGCGCAAGTGATGTTAAATAATCTGCATGCATCACCGGGACCGATTGATGCTAAGAGTGGTAAAAATTTCTTAAAAGCCATTGCTGCTTATCAACAAATTAAAGGGTTACCGATTAGTGGTGAACTGGATAAGCTAACGTGGGACAGTTTGTTAAAAAATCAAACAACTGCGGCATTTGGTACTTATCAAATTACCGCTCAAGACCTGAAAGGTCCTTATGCGAAATCGATTCCACGCAATTATGCTCTGCAAGCTAAGATGCCGGGGCTTTACTATACCCGTGTAACTGAAATGCTCGGTGAGAAATTTCATATTGATGAAGATTTCTTAAAGCAAATTAACCCACATGCTAACTTTAAGAAAGTTGGTGAAACGCTCAATGTTCCAATTGTTCGCAATGACTTACCTCAAGATGTTGCGCTGATTATTGCACATAAGCCGGCGCGCCAACTGTATTTATATAATCATTTAAATCAAATGATTGCTTCTTTCCCTGCCACGATTGGCGGGTCAGGGACACCGTCTCCCAAAGGGACGCATAAAGTGGTAAAAGTTGCACCAAATCCAGTGTATGGATATAACCCGAAAAACTTTGTACAAGGTAGCAATCGCCAGAAATTGGCTCTGCCACCTGGTCCAAACGGTCCCGTTGGCAATATGTGGATTGCCTTAAGCAAACCAACCTTTGGGATTCATGGAACTCCAAATCCATCATTAATTTCGAAGACGGCATCGCATGGCTGTATTCGTCTCACCAACTGGGATGCCAATGACTTGGGGCGTAAAGTTCAACCCGGAACTGTGGTGAAGTTTTTAGATTAAAGTCCACGATGTTGTTTAAAAGCGATCTATGCCGTGGGGTATAGGTCGCTTTTTTATCTAATTCTTAGCCATTTATTGCTGTATATCAAAAATATACACAACATCATGTATAGATTGGCTATGATGCAACAATTAACTATTGTTAGAAGAACGTCATCTTTATGGGTACAGAAAAAAAATTATCTACTCAAGAAGTCATTAAACTGGAACGTGATTTGGCGAAGTTTGCCAATATGATGGATTCAGTTGTGCGTATACCCTTTACTAAACAGGGGGTAGGGGCAGATGCAGCATTGAGTACTGTTCCAATTGCAGGTGATGTGGCGGGATTTATTTTAACCTGTTATGCGGTGTATAAAGCCAAGCAGATTGGTGTACCTCAAGCCAAGTTGAATGGTGTGTTAAAACTTGCAATCATGGATGGTATTGTCGGCTGTATCCCTATTGCGGGAACATTGTTTGATATTTTTATTCGCCCGAGTCGTAAAGCTTTAGATATCGTGCATGATCATATTCAAGCAGAGTATCAGATCCATTCAGATGACCATGTCGTTCATCCGTTTTTGCATGAAAAATTAGAACAAAAGCAGCAGCATTCCGCCTTTTGGCGCAACCCTGTTGTGGCATGGATTTGGATTCATATCCCTGATATTTTGGGCTTGGTGGTATTGATATTGATTGCAATTGCCATGTGGCTGGGTGTAAATATGTTGTGGGATTGGTATCAGAGCTATAAAACCTAACAGCACTGCTTAAACTGATTTGAATATTTATAGATGCACTGACAGAGGTGATCATGCAAGATTATATTTCGGCAAACCTTCCTGCGATTGATTTTGATCATACTCGTAAGTTTTATGCATTCTTGGGTTTTCAATGTGATTATCAGTCTGACCAGTGGATGATTTTAACCAAAGACAGTTTGATTTTAGAGTTCTTCCATCATCCTCAATTGGATCCAAAAGCATCCTGGTTCAGTGCTTGTTTAAGAACGCATGTTATGCAAGATTTATTTCATTTTTGGCAAGCTTTGGATTGGACACAATATCCAGATGCACGGATGAGCGAGATTCAATATTTAGAAGAAATTGATATGTTTTGTGTGGTTGACCCAAATGGTAGCCTTATTCGCTGTATTCAATTGAGTTAGTGAACTATTTCTTATTTAATCTATTTATTCCAAATAATGATTTATTCAGAAACAACAAAGCCTCCAAATTGGAGGCTTTGTTGTTTAAGGGAGAATAAGAAAGTAAATATATTAATTTACCATTAAGGTAGATTTAATTGACGTAAAGCTGCAACACGTTGTTCGATACTTGGGTGAGTTTGGAATAAAGCGGCCAAACTAAAGCCTTGTTCCTTACCTTCCGTAATTGCAAATGCTTTCATTTCTTTTGGCATTTGATCTGGCATTTCAGATTCAGCTTGTAAACGTAATAATGCTGAAATCATGGCTTCCTTACCTGCAAGCTGAGCGCCTGCTTCGTCGGCACGGTATTCACGATAGCGTGAGAACCACATCACAATCGCCGATGCCAATATACCGAAGACAATATCAAGTACGATGGTAATGGCAAAATAAGCCAATCCAGGTGCTTCGCCATCTTCACGACCAAACACGTTACGGTCAATAAAGTCACCGACCACACGGGCAAAGAACATGACAAATGCGTTGACCACACCTTGAATCAGAGACAAAGTTACCATGTCTCCATTGGCAACGTGACCAATTTCATGGGCAAGTACAGCGCGTAATTCATCTTTATTCATTCGTTCAAGCAAACCTGTTGAAACCGATACTAACGCATCGTTTTTGTTCCAACCCGTTGCAAAAGCATTTGATTGATAAGAATGGAAAATACCAACATCTGGCATTTTAATACCAGCACGTTGAGAAAGTTGAGCAACCTCTTGTAATAACCAAACTTCTGCTTGGTTACGAGGAGCATTCGGATCAATTAATTCAGTGCCTGTTGTTTTCAGCGCCATCCACTTTGACATAAAGAGGGAAATTAAAGATCCCACCATACCAAAGACAAAACAGATGACCATCAGGTTGCCTAATTTAAGACCGCCAGCGCCGTGGTAACTACCAACACCTAATAATGATAGGATAATGCCAGCTACAACCAGTACCGCGAGGTTGGTTAGCAAAAACAAACCAATCCGCATCATGGAGAGAATCCTCTTATAAATAATCGATAATACGATTTATGCGAATAAATCATGAATTTCAATATGAGGTTTAGGAGATTAAAATTCAAGAATCATTGAAAAAACCTATACGCTGAAAAAGTAAAAAGTTTCAGATATAGGGATAGTTGATCAGAAATTTATCTAAAAAATTGAGTCAGATAAAAATAAATTCTCTGTATAGGAGAAATCATAATAACTTTCAATGATTTGTTTAGAAAATGTAATTGTTCAATTTAACGACTTGATTTATACATTTGAGTCATAAATTTTACTAAATCATATCGTCGCTCATGTACCAACAAACAGCACCGACTTAAGCAAACTAATTGCCTATGGTGATCCTTGCAGTTGCACTGGCATGTGCGGTTGAATAGGATCCAGCAGGTGCATCAGTATAAGTCCCATCTGAGGCAATGATAATGGGGCGAGTACTATACTTTAGAGGTTGAATGCTCGATGCATTGTTGATCGTTGGTGCAGGATCAGGATTATTTAAATCATTTGCATTAGATTGAGCAATGATTTGTCCAGTGCTGACATTACCATTGGTTGATAGGCTCAAACCGCCAGCATACAAGTTGTTTAAACGACTGGTGACACGTTTTACATAGTCTTGTGTTTCACGAAATGGAGGGATGCCGCCATATTTGTCAACATTACCTTCTCCTGCATTATAGGCAGCCAAAGCTAATGTCGTATTACCATTGAATCGCTTCATTAGCCAACTTAGATATTTAGCCCCGCCAAAAATATTCTGTTGTGGATCAAATGAGTTAGACACGTTAAAGCGACGTGCGGTTGCAGGCATGAGTTGCATCAGACCTTGTGCACCTACAGGAGAGCGTGCATTTGAATTAAATCCTGATTCAGTATGCATCACAGCTTTAATTAAACCTTCGGAGACGCCATGTGTTTGAGCGGCTTGACGAATAATGCTATCAAATGCATTACGGCTTTTACTGTAACTGGGCAATACTGAGGACTCTGAACTTCCCCAATTGCTATAACTGTGAATGTTACTGTCTTTATAATAGGTCACTTTAATTTTTTGTAAGGAACTATCATTATTTTTTCGGTTGGTGAGTAGGGTCGTGCCGTTTTGATCTTTATAGAAGTAAATTTGACCTGCAAACGTTTCAGGTGCCAATGAGAACATACTCATACACCCTAAAACCGACAACACAGAACCTTTCATTCGTTTTTTCATTTGTAGTAATTAATATATTTCCCCAATTTCATTTTGGAGTTTATCAAAGTTATTGGACAAGAAAAACTATGAATTGAGTTTTAACAATACAATTAAAAAAATGCAAGTGCTATTTGTTGGCATATTAAGCAAAAAAAATTTTATATTTTTTTTGAAAAATAACTATTGACTAAGGTAATCTATTGAAAAATATATAAAAAATATAGTGGTTAAAAAATGATCAATTTAAGGAAAATGCCCATCATTGCGATAGGAATCTATGTCAAGCCCCAAAGAATCCACAATTTTATCCACAGGTTTTGTGGAAAACTGTGGAAAAGTCCAAAAGATAAGCACTTTGGATAAAAAATGAACTTTGCCGTCTATTTTAAATCGAAGAATAAGTCAGAAAGATGACCAAATAAAAATTGATGCAAAATAAAAAAATCTTTAGATGCGGTTAACGTTCAAATCAGATAAAATTGCCCAGTATTTTTTTATGGGTCAATCTCGTCTATGTTCTCGCCAGTTGAGTCCGAGCAAGGATTTAATTTCAAACCAGAGCTTCCAACAAGTTCAGCTTATTATCGTCTGTTGAAAAAACTTCGCCGTCAGGTGGGTCATGCCATTCGTGACTATAAAATGATTGAGGAAGGCGATAAGGTGATGGTCTGTGTTTCTGGTGGGAAAGACAGTTACACCTTGTTGGATATTTTGTTGCAATTTAAACGCATTGCACCGATCAATTTTGATGTAGTCGCAGTCAATTTAGATCAGAAACAACCAGGTTTCCCCGAAGATGTATTACCGAAATATTTGGAAGAAAATAATATTCCTTATTATATTTTGGAAAAAGACACGTATAGCATCACTAAACGTTTAACGCCAGAAGGCAAAACCTATTGTGCTGTATGTTCACGTTTGCGTCGTGGTTCGCTTTATGGCTTTGCACAAGAAATTGGTGCAACCAAAGTAGCACTTGGACATCATCGTGATGACATCATTGCAACCTTCTTTTTGAATTTATTTCATGGTGGCAGCTTAAAAGCCATGCCTCCAAAATTATTGTCTTCAGACAAAAAGAATATTCTGATTCGTCCGTTGGCATATGTTGAAGAAAAAGACATCATCAAATATGCAGAAATTCGTAAATTCCCGATTATTCCATGTAACTTGTGTGGTTCTCAGGAAAATTTACAACGTGCAATGCTGAATGACATGCTGCGTGAATGGGATAAACAATATCCAAAACGTTTACACAGTATTTTTGGTGCATTACAAAATGTTTCGCCTTCACAATTAGCAGACCGTGATTTGTTCGATTTTGAGAAATTGGATGAAGAGCGTGAATTTGATATGAAATGTGACACTGAAGAAATGAAAAAACGCTTGGATGTGGTGAATTTGAGTTTTGCGGCAGACTGATCTTTTTTGCCAATTTTTTGAACAAATCGGGTACTCATATTGAAATGAGTGCCTGATTTTAAAAAATAAAACGATAAAACCAATAAAACATGAACAGTCCGTACAAAAAACTTTAGCCCAAATTGAAATTATCATGCTATAACATTGGGCAAGCAAAACTGCTTCACCCTGATGTTGTCTGGATAGATAGCACAATAAATTGAATAAATAATTTGAGGAATGAACATGCCTGCATTTTTAACTGATGATTGGTTTGCAAATGTTGAAAAATTAACTGCTGAAGCAGGTGATTTAAACTTGCCACCAGCGCTTTCTGGTTTAGCGATTAATTTGGTTGTTGCAGATGCAGATGGCAACACAGAGCTTGCTTTGGATGGTGGTAAAATCATTAAAGGTAGTTCTGCAAATGCCAAAACGACGCTCAATATGGATGCTGAGACGCTTCGTAAAGTGTTCCTAGAGTTTGATATGGCTGCTGCGATGCAAGCGTTCATGACAGGTAAAATCAAAGTTCAAGGTGATATGTCTCAATTAATGGCATTACAAACTGCTAAGCCTAGCCAAGAACAAAAAGATTTGTTTAAGAAAGTATTAGAGCAAACTGCTTAATTTTCTTGATACAAAAAAAAGCTTACTCCATGAGTAAGCTTTTTTTTGTCTGATCATTTCAGTCGATTGAAAAACAATCTCAACGATAGTTAGATCAGATATTGATGTATTACAAAAGTTTTAAATATTAAGCAGTAGCCAGCCCAGTGACGAACTGTATTAGATTTCAAGCAAACGCGGTGTCGTTTTGATGTGCTCTAAATATGCACGAATACGTGTGACATATTGCACTGCTTGTTTATAGCGACCATTACTGCTTTGGTGGCGTGTTAAATAATTGTAAAGGTTCATCCAATCATTCGGATCTTTACCTTGCGCTTTAATACGTTTTTGGATACTTTCAACAGCACCTGGTCCCATATTATAGGCAACCAATGCATACCAATGACGGTCAGGTGTACGGATGTAAGAATAGCGATTCAACATCATATCAAAATACTTTGCGCCGCCTTGAATACTTTGTACTGGGTCGTTGCGGTTACTCACACCCATTGCTTTTGCAGTATTGTTGGTCAACATCATTAAACCGCGAACACCTGTGGGAGAAACAGAGTCTGGTTTTAAATATGATTCTTGATAACCAATAGCTGCAAGCAGATGCCAATCTAAACCATACTGTTGTGCAGAACGTTTAAAACTGGCTTTATAAATCGGTAAACGCGCACTTAGATCACGTTGAATGGTATTCCAATCATCTTTCTTAACTACATTGCGATTATAAAATGATGCCAATTGTTGGGTTGCACCATTTTGTTTACTTTGACAAATAAAACCGCTTGCCGTTGCTGTGAGTGGATCATCAGCTTGCTTAAAGACCCAATTGATATCGGTATTTAAGCCATTGCTTTTTAAACTATTGAAATCACCACATGTAGCTGAAAACGAAGTGAGATTTTGTGCTTCGATACTTTGCATCGTTGCAGTGGTAATCGCAAAGTTTGCTTTGCCTTGATTGATCATCTTGAGTGCAGTCGCATTATCTGCCACTGTTTTAAACTCTAGCTTCACGTTTAAGCTTTCAGCATAATTGTGGGCTAAGTCATAGCCGAAGCCATGTTTATACTGTCCATCCTTAAATACAATACTCGGATTGGAAACAGCGACTACAGTCAATTTACTTGAATTAACTACAGCATTGTATTGATTGTTCTTACTGGCATTAATACTGAAAGGAATTAACGCCGTGGATAAAACTAAACATTTAATTGGAAGAGCACGAAATAATGAGTTAAGGCAAAGCCTCGACCCAGAGGTTGAACTACTGTGCATGTTGTCTCCGCTACAAGTAATTTATTGCCCTAAAAAGTAATAAGCACAAAAGTACCTATAGACTTCTTACAGTTGGTAAATTCAATAAGGGTGGGCAGTCATGAACGTCATTCAAAAAATGACATGTGGGATTGAAAGATTTTGCAGAAAAACTACAAAATTAAAAAAGTAAGCTAATAAAACATGTGCGCATAATATCGGCAGTTTTTTTATCTGTCAAATTTTGTTTAAAAAATGATCAGAAATTAATATTTAAGTTATTGATTTAAATATGTTAATTTTTTTTGAATTTATGCAGAAATTGTTTTGAAATAAAAAATCAAAAAACTGTAAGCAAATATACCGAATGTAAGTTAAGTTAGACCGTCATTGATAAAAATTTAGTTAAGGATTTTATATGAATTTTTTTTGATTTATGGCTTCAAGCAAAGTAAAAATGTACAGCATATTTGTACTAAAAATCAGTTTCGATATTCAGAATTTTTATGGGTTGGCAGTAGACGAACCTCAATATTTTTTTAAAAATGTATCTCAATGCGGATCTATGGTAAATGGTTTTAAATCATGAAATCTAATTTAATCACCCGTTCGGGACATGATTTATTGGTTGCAGAACTGCAACAACTTTGGCGTGAGGAACGACCAGAAGTAACTAAAAAGGTAACATGGGCTGCCAGTCTAGGTGACCGATCTGAAAATGCGGATTATCAATACAATAAACAACTGCTGAGAAAGATTGATCGTCGTGTGCGCTACTTAGGTAAACGTTTAGAAGAATTACGTATCGTAGATTTTGCACCCGAGCAAGAAGGAAAAGTCTATTTTGGTGCATGGGTCGAGATAGAAAACGATGAAGGGGAATCGAAAACTTTGCGGATTGTCGGTGTTGATGAAATTTATGACCATCACCCCCAACATATTTCTATTGACTCACCGATGGCAAGGGCTTTGCTCTCTAAACAGGTAGATGATGAAGTTGAAGTGATGACACCTTTAGGAAAAAAGCTTTGGTATATCAACTCAATTCGTTATGAAAAGCATGAAATTTCAGCAAATTAACAGGATTTGATTTTATTTTGTACATTCGAGAGTGAAAATATAGAAAAAGATTTGCCAAGTCGTGTTTTTATTTATATGATAGCCGCCATTGGAAGCGTGGCAGAGCGGTTTAATGCACCGGTCTTGAAAACCGACGAGGGTGTGAGTCCTCCGTGAGTTCGAATCTCACCGCTTCCGCCAAATTCAAGTTTCTGACACTGTTTAACACTATATAAGTTTATGATTTATAAGGTTAAAGTTGGAAATATACGATATGACAAGCCGTGACGCACTACGCCAATCGGTAGTTATAAAGTAGTAAAAAATGCAGTAAGATTATTTCTTACTGCATTTTTTTATGTCTGAATTATGGCGACTCGTGGAATCAATAAGCTTAGTGCTTTACAAGTTAAAAAAGCTAAACCTGATCCTGACAAGATGTATAAGCTGTCTGATGGGGGAAACCTGTACCTGCGTATTGATCAGAGTGGTAGCAAGTACTGGATATTCAATTACACACGTCCATTTTTAGCCAAACGTAATGATTTATCTTTAGGTACTTATCCTGAAGTTTCACTGGATGATGCTCGCACTATTCGTGATGAATATAAGAAGCTCATTAAGCAGGGCATCGATCCAGCAATGGAGCGGATTGAAACCAAGTCCCAGAAACAGAAAGAAGCAGAAAATACCTTTCGTATTGTTGCTGAAGCATGGCTATATAAACGTGAGCTAGAGCAAAAACAGGATGAAGAGACGATCCGTCGTTTAAAGCACGATGTCTATCCCTATATTGGTGATTTAACCTTTCCACAGCTTACCTTGGAAATTCTTGAGATTAAGGTCTTTAAGCGCATTATTGAACGTGGTGCATTGTCAGTTGCCAAACGCCTAAAATCGGACTTGAACCAGATATTTAAGTCAGCACGTAAAAAGAAGCTGATTCAATACAATCCTATTGAGGATATTGAACTGCCCAAACCACAGGGTGGGAACTTTGCAGCCGTGACAGAGGAGCAGGAACTAGCTCCAATGCTCAATAAAATTTGGAACTACTCCAAACTTTATCCACGTTGTTCACATATCACACAAGTGGCGTTAAAAATCTCCGTGTTGACCTTTCAGCGACCTGGGGAGATACGCAAGCTGAAAAAGGAGTATTTCTATTGTGAAGAAAGATGCTTTAAATTTACAGCTAGTAAAACCAAGCAGCTTCATATTGTACCATTGTCAGATCAGGCCTTTGACTTAATTGATTCAATTATTGATCTGCACCCATACAGTGAATACATTTTCGTGGGTCGGGATGGTAAAACTTTTATTTCTGATAATACGATTAACTCAGCGTTAAAACGCTTGGGCTATGCTGGGAAGCAAACGGCACATGGATTACGTGCAACCGCACGAACCATGTTGGATGAAATATTAGAACAACGTGTAGACTTTATTGAGCATCAATTGGCACATAAAGTAAAAGATAATAATGGTACAGCCTACAATCGAACCAAATTTTTAAACAATCGTCGGGAGATGATGCAGGAGTGGGCGAATTACCTAGAATCATTGCTGGATCAGCAACAGTAAAAAGATGAAAATCCAATGATAAAAAAATAGCCTGTCAAACGACAGGCTATTTAATTTATGCTGCTTTAAGCTCTTTGAGTTCAAGCCATTCAATAATCTGGCTTTCAGCCCATGTGGGCATACTTGCTGTTAAATAGGTAGGTTCAGGAAAATCACCCCGACGAATCATTTTCCAGAAGGTGGATTCTGCAATATTCAATATCCCTTTGGTTGCAGGCTTATAAGATAGCTTTCGTCTGCGACCACCACGATCTACATAGTCCTTGGCAGGGCGTTCAGGGTAGTTGACTAAGTCTTTGACACGATAATGCTGTTCTATCATTTTCCACCTCTAGGATTTTATACACATAAATATTAACAGTATGAAAGTATTGATATTGAACATTGCATACTTTCATATGGCTCATGATAGACAGTGGTATACAGTGATAAAAGAACAGTGCATAATTATAAAAAAATAGTACTATTATACATTGTTAACATATTGAAATATAATGATATGAGTATTATGAAATTTGAAGACTTAAGCGAACTGGAGCAGGAGCTCTTTGATTGTCTGTTTAATTATTATGAATCCAGCTTTCTACAGAGTGAGGCAAGTGGAAGTATAAAAACAGCTGATGAGCCAGAAAAAAGAATTATCGTTTCTGAGTTAAATGAGATGCAGCGGAAGGTGCTGAACGAGCGACTACACCTTAACGATTTAATTCCGAAAGAAATAAATGAATTTCATCAACTGATTTTAGGTGAGAATACGGTCATTTCACCTATGCAGATATTGGTACTATTAGAACAGCTGGATGTATTAAAAGACGAGTTTGGTACGCTTTCAAATACAATTCAAAAAAAACGTTATAGTGTAATTTTACAGGCTTATCAGGCTTTGGATGAAAATATTTGCACCCAACGCAATTTAAAGATTCTGAAACGAATGAGAGGTATTCGTGCAGTCAAAGTTCGTAATGATAAGAATGTATACCCACGCCATCAAATTCTGTATCGGGTTTTAAGGGATGAAGCTCATAAAAATGGTCGGTGGGAGAATTTATCACAGGCGGTAAAATCAATTTTGCCAATACTTAGACTTGAATATCAAAAAAATAATCTGGTCTGGATTCAGAATGAAATAGATTCTAAGCTGGCATTGATTGAAGAATTGGAAAAGGGACGACTCATTAATTCCCATAATAAACAGAATGAAAATTATCATGGAAAGGTTTATCAGAATCGTAAATATCAGAACAGGATCGACAAACTTCAGTTAGAAATAAACGAATTAATCATTGCTCAGAAGTCAACTGACCCTGCTTTGCTGCTGGGGAAAAAAATACCCTATAACACCATTTATAATGATGAAAGTATTCTTCACCACTTAAGAGATTGTCCTGAACTGTTACAGGATATTCTTATTCAAAAGTGATAAGAAGTACTCAAAAAAACAATCATCAACTTATTCATTACCAAAAGTATCAGAAGCAATTTGATCAACGGATAGGTGCCTGATTTGCTCTAGCTGAATATTTTTCTGTATTTCCTTTAAAAACTGGAGTTTTAATTTCTGAATTTCACTGGCGTCCTGAAGGGGGCTATTGGTTAATTCATTAATGGTAATTTTACTATTGATTAATTCATTAATGAGATACTTCTGGATAACTTCATCCTGTTTGCGTACCTGAAGCTGTTTAATATAAAGCATTTTATCAAGGGCTTTGATGCGTTGGTTCAATTCCTCAATAATCATGTCTTTTTCATTTAATTTTTGCTTATAGGGTAGAGGGAGCGTTTGCTTTGTCTCATACGTATTCATCAGGAATTCTAGACACTCTGCCTCAGTTTTAAGTTTGAGTTTTTCAGTCAATGTCTCCATTTTTTTTGCTGTATGTGAGGTTAGATAAAATTGCTTTCTCACATTCGCATGATTTTTCTTGGAATATTTGAAATTTCTGAATCTATTTTTCAGATCGGAAAAATATTTTTCATTGAGTAAAAGTACCCATTGATTCGTTATTTCTGCTACGAGTAATGGGTGGATCATGGTTTCGATGGGCTGAATTTGCAATCGTCCATCAGGAAGCTGGACTATCTGCAGTAGTGCCTGTTCTTTGTTACATTCGTGCTCTAAAAACAAGGATTTTAATGTCTGATCTTTATCAAGCCATTGTTGCAATGTCAGTTGTTTTCTTGCCATTTTGATGTTCTATGATGTTTGAAATTCTAATATGATTATAGATTTTAATTAAGGTGGAATAAACATTTCTAAATACGTTTAGTAAATGTTTATTTGTTTTAAATTTATTTTATAGTAAATATTTGTGCCTATCTAAAAATAATTCTAAAATTTACTAATAGCAATGTTGAATGAATAAAAATGTATGGATGAAATGACAGAAGAGCATAAGCAGCTCATTTTTAATTTTAATGAGTTATCACCACATAGATTAAGTTCCTACGCTAGACTGGTGCTGATTAAATTTATTAGTCTCTTTGGTACACAAAAAACCAACGATTCATTGTTGGAATTGTCTGAAAAGATAGGTGTGCAACATAAAAAATTAAAACTGGTATTGGAGGAGTTATCAGGCTTTGAGATATTGGAGTTTTCATATCCAGAAACAGGTCGGCGGGCAAGAGTTACAACCATACAGCTGAATTTAGATTATTTAAATCAGCTATTGAGTAAAGTTAATCAACATGAAACATCCCATCATAGGTATGTCCGCCTTAAGAGAGCGATTAAGCAGTTTGACCTTTTAATGCTTATTTTTATCAAATTATCTCAAGTCAGAGTGACCACTAAAAAGTTTGATTTACTACCCGAACAAAAACTGGATTTTAGGGTATTATTGACGCTATTACACCTGACTCGCTCATGTGATGTTTATGGGGTGATACGTAATATAGGTACAACACAACTGGTTGCTAAAACAGGGTTAAATAAGCAAGCAATATTTGATTCGATCTGCTTTTTGAAAAAAATAGGTTTGCTTCGGGTACATGTGCATGGGACGATCAATAACAAATTTATAAAAAATATAACGCCAATCTACATGTTGAATTTATCTCATGCCTTTTGGGGCAATCATGCTCGGTATGGTCGGTTTTATATATCGGAAGCCAGTGAAAGACATCATTTTGAAATAAAAATGATTGCTGATATTTTTACGGTAATTTCTGAGCAGGTGCAGCCGTTGGATTCTGACAACTCACGCGATCTCAATCATCTTACGGAATTGGTTCTTAAGCGTCTTGATTCAGATATAATCAACATTATTACTGGAACAATGATTGAGCGTATCCAGGCTTCATCACAAGTTCAGGAGACGATTTCTAGTTTCATTAAAGAATGTCTAATTCATTATTTACAATTACAACAATGCCATCAGGAACAAGGAGATTTGACAGTATTTGCAAAAGTGTTCAAACAAGCATCAATCAATAAAAAGAAACAACATATCAAATTGAATGATTTGGATTCAAATTTGACCATGATGCAATGTTATTTTGAATCATGGTGTTGCAGACTGCTTGATCAGCGGGGTTTACGTCAGCAGATTATACAGGGTTCACTGTTATATGGTGTGGATATTTTAAATCGAACTACAATTGAAAAAGATATTTATCCTTTTGTCTTTCAGGAAAAATACCGTTTGGAATTGATTGCAAATCCTGGCTTAATCAAAAAAGGCGACCTAGATGCAGACATTCAAATACAGATTCAGAAGCTGGAGAAGCAGGAGCAACTAGTCATCCTGGAATTCTTATTATTTTGTTTGAATTTGATTGCCAAAAATCAGATTTTACCATTTTTAAAAAGTACACGAAGACTCAGTCATGTAGCAGGCAAGTTTTTTCAAATTATACCAAAAGTCGAGTCGCAGAAAATGTATAGTTGTATCTATGTGCCCGATTCAACACTCACTAAAGATGAGTTTTTTCTGATCGATATGCCTTATCCAATTCGTGAGAAAGAGGATGAATTTTCGAGTGAAGACTGTTTGCTGAAATTCACTGAACCTAGTGTTAATGACATGAAAAAATATGGATTGCTGGATCAGTTTTATACAGGAGGAACTGAATTGCTGAATTAAAAAGTAGCGTAACTTTAGCTTCTGCAACATTCCCATAATTTGGTTATTCTCGCTGTATGGGACAGCGGGGTAATGGTCAGTCTAGACAGGTTTGCTTAACAGGTAATATATATTATTATCTATTAATAATATAAACAATAACTTATATCGTTGATTAAATACAGTGAGTTATTTAGTTAAGTATAGCCCATACTCAAATGGGTTATAGACAATGTATCAATATCAAATCACTAAAAGCATTCTAAATTAACCCTATAGTATGTTCCAAAGTCTCTAAGCATGTTCAGCTAAGCAGGATGACCACAACATCCTGCTTTAGAATCATGATCAGTAAAATTTTACATCTCTCACTTAGATATGAACCTTATGTTTCAGTGAGAACCTAAATGTACCAGAATAATCCATTAGAAAGTGAATCATCCATTCTTATCTCAATCGAAGATTTTATGGTTAGTACATGCCATGAGCAATTTGTTGATGATCATGAAGAATTCAAGCGAGAGCTGTTGGATGCTGTGTGTGCTTTTAAGGTGATTTACAGAGAAGATTTTACTTATTCCAGAATCATTAATGTTTTCAAAAGAGTGATTAATCTCGTAGATTACATTATGGATAAATTGGACTCCCATCTTTATGAAGATATTTTACGATTTGAACTAAACCACATCTTCCATATTCAAGGCATAATTCAACATGAGATGAAAAATACAATACGAGAACAATTCGATTTTCAGCGTCAAGAACAACGTAATCGCTTTAAACTGGAATGCTACCTAAATAAACTGCTTACACACTATGCTAGATTACAGTTTGTTCGAGTAGATATCTCTATTCTTAAAGAATATCAAATCCATTGGGGTATTCAAGACTTTAAGTATGCATTGGATATTCTATGTAATCGTATGTCAAATAAAGATACCTGTTTTAAGCACTTACAAGGTTATGTATGGGCATTAGAGCAGGGTGTAGAAAAAGGCTATCACTGCCATTTATTACTCATCTATGATGGGAATAGTCGTATAGAGGATTCAGGTTTAGCAAAACTGGTGGCTGAGTATTGGAAGCACATCACCAATCAACAGGGTACTCACTACAACTGTAATACCAAAGACAACAAGGAAAAATTTGATAAAAATGGATTGCTTGGGGTTGGAATGATTCATCGTGATCAACCAATACAAGTTACAAATGCGATTCGTGCAGCGATGTACTTGGTCAATCCTGAAAAAGAAGATCAGCGCTTACGGGCTAAAACCTCTCCACAGATGCGGACTTTTGGTACAGGTCAGTTTGAAGTAAAATGGCGCAGAGATATTGAACAAAATGAGTCATTATGATATTAAAAATAGAGAACACGACTATCAGATGTATTCTCTATCTTGTACAGTTTGACATCAAAAAGACAAACTTACATTTCCTTGATCGGTGATTAATTCAGCTTCAAGCACCTGATCACCACGGCATTTCAATAAGTACGATACTGTAGAGCTATAGCTCATTTGCACAGGCATCTTGCTATGAAAGTCAGCGGTGTAATAACCACAACGACCACGATTAATTTTCATGCCTTGTAGAACAAAAGGCTGATTGCTGGTCGATTGAATTTCAAGAATATATTCAATTGCCCCTTGTACATTAAAAGCAGATTGAGATTCTCTAGCACTAATGCGAGCCTTAACATTTAGATCGCTAACTTGTGCAGATTCATTCTCAAGCGGAATGTCAGCAGCTTCCTGAGTGTTGTTTGGATTAAGGTCAGTTTCCATCATGGCTTTCAGCACATCAGGATACTTATTCCATCCACTGATATAAGACTCCGCTTCCTTGACCTCAGCAGGTAAATAGACATGACCATTGTCAATAATCATCTGCATTTCATTGAGTTTAGCTTTAACTGCTTCCTCGGTATAAGGAGCATAGATTGATTGAGTATGCTGAGCAGCATTATTGGTAGGCTCACCTGAAGTATCAGTTTTTGGTGGTTGATTGTTCTGGCTACATGCCATTAACAGGGAACACAAGGCAATGGTGGAAAATAATGATTTCATGATTGCACTCCCTTATAATTTAGGACGAATAACAACAAACCAGACGAATAGTAGAATCAAAATTCCACCAACAATTTTACCGATGACTGGAAACATTACAGCAGGCCACACTAAGCCTTGCCCCAAATTGTAAGTAAATGGCTTGTAGTTATACTGTCCCCAAAAGTGTTGATAGATGGCAAAGAAAAAACCAATCACCAAGTAGCTACTAATCACCCATGTCTTAATATTTGAATTCATTTACTTTCCCCCAATTGCATATTTTGCCAATGCAATAAATAGTCCCATCACGATCATGAAGCTAATGAAGGGTAGACCCAGTACACAAATCACAGCGATGACGCAGATAATGCCTGCAAGTGTTCTCATGGCTACTCCTTCATACACTGATAGGACACATTGACCATATCCATCTGGAAGGATTCAGTTTGTTGAAGGGTGTACAGATTGTTTTTAAGACCATCCTCTCCATATTTATCTTCAAGTTTGTCGTAGATACATGAACAGGTATTGCCATCAATGCCGCCTGTTTTACAACCACTGATAAATTGGCGTTCTGTTTTACTGGCACAACCTGCAATCATCAATGTAAGTGAGATGAGTGCAAGCGAAGTAAGCGTTTTCATCATTTCCCCTAATTTTTTATTGTGTTATTTGATGTGTAATAAATTTTGCTGAATGAACTAAAGTGTAGATGTGACAAAGCTTTCCAAGGCTAGACAGCGTTTAGATTAGTCAAATAAGCAAAAAATTTATGAATGCTGTTAATGCAATAGAGGAATAGAAAATCGTTTTAGGAAAAACAATAAAGATAGAAAAAGTTTAGTCATGGCGACTACTCCTGTATGTATTAAGAAGCTCTACCAACTTACTGCTAAATAATGGTGGCAGAACGAAAAGGGGTTAGCAGACTGGACATACAGAACCAGCACGCGCGGACGCGTCCCCCTCCCGTTCTACCGCAAAGGGGGACGAGAAGGTTTTACGCATAAGAGATACTCAGAAGAATAAACCCTGATGCGCTGTATGAAACGGTCTGCTAAAACCGACTGACAATGTAGGCCAGCAGTTGAATGATAAAATTAAGGATGGGTTTAGTCAATTCAGCTAATGAAAATATATAAATAAATCAATAATTTTATTATTTTTAATACACTAGTACTTTTTCAATTTTAAGTAATATAATTCTGATGTCTAAAATAGTAAATTATCTGAAAATTCAAAAAATTAGGGGGATATATGAATTTTAAATTACTTAAAGTACGACTAGATAGAATTAAAACTCAAAAACATACACTTACTCCAGAAGATATGTTGATGTTAGTTACTCAAGAAAAAGCTGATCTTAATTCGGGGTTTTTCTCTCGCTTATTTAGTGTGACTATTCCACAAAAATGGGAATTTTCTATCAATTCATCTGAGGAAATTGGCGTTGCTTTAGAATTGGTTGAATTGATTGAAACAGTATTTATCCCTCACTATCAGGGGCATGCAAAAAATTATGCTTGGTTAGAGCAATGTATTTTATTCAAACTCAAGCATCAAGCGTCGATGAATATTTCTGAATTAGTCAGTCGGTATTTATCGAAGATTGAAAAAAGTGAACATTTACAGATTAGTCGAGAGATCTTAAAAATTTTATTTGAGCGTGAGCCTAGCAATGCTGTCATTAAAGCACAGGCGATAGTGTACAAACGTAGTCAAATCTATACTAGCGCTATAGAAAAGTTTGAGTACTATTTTGAGCATTGTTCTTATCAAGAAACATTATATTTTGATTATCTTGAATGTTTAATAATGCGGAAGAATGTTATCTATAATCAGGAAAAAGGAGAGTTTGGTGATTTGCAATATGCTGTATATTTACTTTGCTCTATAGACGATGCGAAAGATAGAGCATTACAAGGGAATCTACTCAATCGTGCTATAACAGCCCTTTTACCAGAAGACGTTATTGCAACTCGTCCTGAAGATACGAATTTCTTAGCTGACATGGGACGTGGGCTAAATAGTTTTAGTAAGGGAGTTGGTACATTTTTTGGAGGGCGTGATTCGCAGATTCCATATAGTGAAGGAATTATTGCGAGTGCACCAAAACTTTTGAAAAATAAAAAAATTGTTGAGTGTCTTAACCAAAATCAAAAAGCACAAAAAGAGCTAGAAAAAATATTATCTGATCAAGGGCTAAAGGTGGGTGTGGGCTTAACGGCATCCGCATATTCTTTAGGATTAATTTGGGATTATGCACATATTGATCCATCTGTATTAGATGCATTGAGCTTTGCATCAAAAGGAAATCCTGAAAACTTAAATACTTTACAAGACATTTCAGCGAATACACTAGATAGTGCAGGAGCAGTGACTCGTTTAACTGGTTATGTTGCTGAACAACAGGTTGCACTGAATTTACAACAACAAGGACATACAGTTGAATTTCCCGATAGCGCAAACCAAGCTGGTTATGATTTGATTGTTGATGGCACACCGATGCAAGTTAAGTGCTCAATGGATGCTGATTATGTATTAAGTCATTTTGATAAGTATCCAGATATTCCAGTGATTGTGAACAGTGAACTTGCAGAGCAGCTAGGTAATCATCCGATGGTGTTAGTGGATACCACTTTAAGCTATGAAGCTGTTCAGGAAACTACTGGTGTAGGACTAGAGCAAGTTTCAGATTTTGCGGATGTAGGAGATATGCTACCAATCCCACTATTAACGATTGGTTTAGCGGCATATCGTAATTATGGTGATTTTAATTCAGGTAAAGTGGATGGCGAGCAATACTTAAAAAATGTTGGCAAAGAAACTGCTGCAATTGCTGGAGGTGCAATGACAGGGTCAATGCTACTCGGCGCATTAGCAGGTCTTGCTACAGGTGGTGTTGGAGTCATTGTTGCGAGTGGTATTGGTGCATATATGGGAGGGGTTGCTGGTTCTACAGGTGCAAATAGTATGAATCGAGAAGCCTTGTGTAATCAGAGAGATATCGTAGTGAAATTACTCATTGAATTCGCAGCGTGGTTCAATGAAAATTTATTGGTTCATCGAACAAATGTGCTATTCAAACAGCTACAAAGTTTTGAAACTCATATGTTGAATAATGCTGATCGTATTATTACTTTTAGTACTTTATTGATCTATCAACATGAAGCTTATATGCGTGCCTATCATCTGAACCAATGGATATTACATAAGTTGCAAAAAGGTAATGAAATGGAAAAGGTTCAAGCTGGTTGGGTGGCTATTGATGAGTCAAGTAATTTTATATCAGTTGATCTACAGCCAAAAATTAATGAAATTAATCGTCAATTAGAGATTTATAGGGAACTTGCCAAACCTGATTCAGCACAGCCTAATCGTACTCATCAGCTTAAACCTGCTTGAGTGTTGGAATAATATTGATAGTTGTATTTGAAATAAAAAATTGGAGAGATTATTTACTAATTGAATTAGTAAATTAAAAGTTATTCCAAATAATTTCAGACACATAATATCCTAATGAGAATCATGAAACTCTTTTGAGTTCTTCATGAAAATATGAAAACAAAGTCTGCCATCGAGCAGGCTTTTTTTATGCACAAAATTTAAGGAGTCGAGCTATGAGCTTGAGCTGTCCCTTTTGCCATTCAACGAATGTGATATTGGTTGAAGCAAGTACACAACAATCAAATACGACCTTAACCAATTTGGTCACACCGACCACATTGGGTGCATTGGGAACCACGGTCGCAAAGTCTTTCAATCTGCCACCGATTGTCGGTGGAATAGCAGGAACGGTACTCGGCAGTGTGTTGAATTCATTTACCGAACAAAGCACACCACCACAGCAGAATTTATGCTTCTGCCACAACTGCTACCAAAAGTTTCCAGCGCACCTTTTGCATTAAAGATCGTTAGTAACCACACAAATTCAAATTTCATTTTCAAATTAAAAGGAATAAAACTATGGCACATCAACTTGAACAAATGGCGTATGTCGGAGAAACCCCTTGGCACGGACTAGGGAATCAACTGACACAAAACCAACCGATTGAAGTCTGGGCACAGCAGGCAGGTATGGATTGGCGGATTGAATCTTCTAATGTCAGTTATATGGCGCAGAATGACCGTGGGCAAAGCATCATCATGCCTTATGAAGAACAACGAGTTTTATATCGCTCTGATACCCATGCTCCACTGTCAGTCGTCAGTCAACGCTTTCAGGAAGTGCAACCGAGAGAGATTTTAGAATTCTATCGTGACCTCACCGAGCAATCAGGTTTTGAACTTGAAACCGCAGGTGTACTCAAAGGTGGCAAGAAATTCTGGGCACTAGCACGTACAGGGCAAACATCCATGTTGAAGGGCAAAGATGTCAGTAATGGCTATATGCTCTTGGCAACAGCATGTGACGGAACCCTTGCCACCACCGCACAATTTACCTCGATCCGAGTAGTGTGCAACAATACTTTAGCGATTGCCTTAAAAGGACAGAACAGCAGTGCAGGTGTGGTCAAAGTTCCACACAGTACTAAATTTGATGCTGATAAGGTCAAACAGCAACTCGGTATTTCAGTACGTGCATGGGATGAACACATGTATGAAATGAAGCAACTGACACAACGTAAAGTGAGTCAGATGGAAGCATCCGCTTACTTTGATGCCGTGTTCAATAACAGCACAATGAACAACGTGGTGGATCAGGAGGACAACATCATCCAGTTCTACCGTGATGTAGCCTTACAAGCCCAAGCCAATGGCAAGGACAAAGCTGAACCAAATGCCAAATCGATGAGTCGAGCTATGGAAATGTTTAATGGTCAAGGACGAGGTGCGGAGCTAAGTTCAGCCAAAGGAACAGCCTATGGATTACTGTGTTCAATCACAGAATTTATAGACCACGAACGTCGTGCCATGAGTACCGATCACCGGCTTGATTCAGCTTGGTTTGGTGCTGGCGCATCGATCAAACAACGAGGATTGGAACAGGCACTTAACATGCTTGCATAGTGCGGAATATACATTTTTCAATCATGGAAAGTTAGACCTAACTAAGCATTTTTAAATGGAATTTCGAATTTTAAAAATTATTAAAACCATAGCTTCGGCTGTGGTTTTTTTATGCCCATTTTTTGTGATCCCCATCATTTTACATAGCAAAATAATCAGGACTTCAATATGAATACCGCAATTTTAAATCCATCTATGCAACAGGCAAGTACCCCATTTATTGCCCCAAAATTATTCACAGCCAAACGCTTGGTCAATACAAAGAATATGACTCAAGCAGAATGGCTTGAAGTCAGACGCCAAGGTATTGGCAGTAGTGACTGTGCCGCAGCCTGTGGACTTAATCCCTATATGTCGATGCTAGAACTGTGGATGATCAAGACAGGTCGAGTTAAACAATCCATTGAAGATGAAAGCACAGGTCATGCCCCTTTATATTGGGGTAAACAACTTGAACCTTTGGTCGCTGAATACTACAGCATGCATACCAACAACAAAGTTCGTCGTATCAATGCCGTACTACAACATCCTGATGAGGATAAGCATTTTATGCTGGCTAACTTAGATTACTCGGTGGTAGGTAGTGAGGAAGTACAGATTTTAGAATGCAAAACCGCAGGGGAATATGGAGCAAAGTTATGGCGAGATGGTGTGCCTTTATACGTATTGTGTCAGGTGCAACATCAACTCGCTGTAACAGGCAAAAAGGCAGCGCATATTTGTGTGCTGATCTGTGGTCATGAAACTCGTATCTATAAAGTGGCACGCAGTGAATCAGTCATTCAACATATTGTGAATGCAGAGCGATACTTTTGGGAGTGTGTGGAAAATGACACGCCACCTTCAGTCGATGCCAGTGAATCGGCAGCTAAAGCCATTCAGCAACTCTATCCTCAACATATTCCACTCAGTGTCGAAGATCTCAGTCAAAATGAACAAGCCAATCAGTTGTTTGCTCAACTGATTCAAGAAAAGCATCATATTGAAAAACACCAAAACAGCTTTGATGAAACTAAGCATCAAATTCAGATGTTAATGAAAGATGCTGAACGAGCAACTTTTGCCAATGGTTCAGTGACGTGGAAACGATCTAAAGACTCCATTGCTTTAGATAATAAGGCTGTATTGAAAATGCATCCTGAACTAATCAATGAGTTTCCACAAAACAAGGTGGGGACACGACGTTTTCAAATCTATAGCAATGATGACTGACCCGATCAAAACCATGCATCTATATCGCTAACTATATATGCATGAAATATCCATTCTTCCCAAAAGCGCAAAAAAACCACCCCCGATCTACCGACTCCCGAAGGAGCGGTAGACCAACAATGGCGGTTTTTGCGAAGTCGTAGCTTTTCATATTTCTGTTTACTTACATAGCAAGGGGTAATCAGTAAAATTTTACTTATAGGACAAACAACATGATCAAAGGTTTAGCGATTACACCGCCAATACTCGGCAGAATTAGTATCGGTAAAGTGGTCGAAAAGAATGGTAAACGTCTGCCTGAAAAAGATGATCAATTTACGATTACTAGCCAAATTCAGAATAAGGATGGCTGGGTGAAACACCCACTGGATGAGCAGCTAAGAGCCAAGGCACAAAACCAGAAACTCAGAACCATTCCTGTCCGGATGATTTTTAATGATCCTGAACTCAACTTGCGAGCTGAGTACACTCTATTCGACCGACAAACTGGTCGGCCCATCTGTACTGGTAATGGTGAAACCTGTCAGCGACTTGGACAAAACGGGGTTGAACAGCATCCATGTCCATCACCTGATTTATGCCCCTTGGCCCAAGGTGGACACTGCAAGCCTTATGGGCGGCTTTACGTCAATCTAGATGAGTCGGATGAGTTGGGTACATTCATTTTTAGGACTACAGGTTTCAATAGCATTCGTACCTTAGCTGCACGGCTTCGTTATTACCATGCGGCTTCAGGTGATTTACTTTCATGTTTGCCATTGCAACTGACCTTACGAGGAAAAAGCACAACGCAAAGTTACCGTACCCCAATTTATTACGTGGACTTAACCTTACGTGATGGAATCAATCTACAAGAAGCCATTACTTCAGCCAAACAGATCGATGGACAAAGCAAGACAGCAGGGTTTTATCAGGAGGCTTTAGATCATGTGGCAAGGCTAGGTTATGGTAATGCCAGATTTGAGGTAGGAGGTGAGGAGGGACTGGATATTGTTGAGGAGTTTTATATCAATGAACCAAAACCAGAGCAGGGTCAGCAGCTTAGTGATTTAACTCATGTTCAAGACATTCAGAAAGGGTTGCAGCATTCTGTGCAGGCTCTCAATTGAAATGGACCTAGTTAGAAAAGAGTACTTGTACTCTTTTTTTTGCAGATTTTGGACTGTAGATAAGAAAATACTCACTCCTAGAATTTTTGAGAGATGGATTTACTTTAATAACGCTTTTTAGTATTTTGGTAGCAAATCAGAAGTATGTTCATGACTATGCGTTCAAGTAGGTTTTCTAAGCTTATACTCGCATTTGTCCTGTTTTTGTTTACCATAACAATTACGGGAGTTCATGCGTGGGCGCCTGTTCTACTTGAAAATATTGAACATCAGCATGAGTTGAGTATCATTGTAGAGGATGATGCTTCTAGTCATTGGTCTTTACAGCACTCAGATGATTCTCTAAAAAGTTCTGCTGATCATGATGCAGAAGCACATACGTGGAAGAATTTTGATGAGCCGATCTATCATCATTCAGTAAAGCCAATTTCTTCTGATAGTGATTTCAGCATAGATCCAATCTTTATTCTTAGTTTCGCACTTCCACTAGTTTTATTCTTTTTCCAGCTTTTTGAAAAGCCCGTTTATCGAGTCTTTTTAAAGCGGCGATCCCCTCTAGTATTTAGTAATTCTTATACTTTCTCTAAAGATTTAATCGTCCTACGTAATTGATCTTTCTATACAAAAAATAGTTTTTAATTTTTTTGTATAGGTAAAGTCATGTCTAAAAAATATCAGATATTTCTTACCTGTGGATTTGTAGCAACAGCAGCAAATGTATTCGCAGAAACGAATTATGCAGAACTACAAAAGCAGGTAATCGCAAATGATGCTGTACTCAATAGCTTACAGCAGTCCGAGCAAGCTTATGAAATCAATCAAAAGTTTGCTGGCAGATTAATTAATCCGACTTTCAATATGGAGTTGGATAATCTCGGTAATTCAAAATTGAAAGATTTGGATGGCCCAACAACCTTGCTGGGGCTATCACAAGAGATCCCCCTCAGTAATAAACTTTCCTTGAGAAAACAGATTGCGAGTTTTCAAGGTGATCGTAATCAGTTCGAAATAGCAAAGCGTCAGGCTGAACTCAAAGCAGATTTAAGAATCTGTATGGCGAACTGGTATGTAGCTACTCAGCGTGCTGAAATTTATTCTTCTGAGAGTAAATTGAATGCCAGACAAGCTAACGTTCTTTCCGAACGTCTTAAGTACGGGCGAGTAATTCCTTCCGATGCTCAACTAAGCATAGCACTTTCATCTGAGTCGAAATTGCGCCATCAAAATGAAGTGAAGAAGATTCAGTTCCAGAAAAATCTATGTTCTAAGTTCACTTCCAACCTGCCCAGTAGTGCATTGGAGGTTCCGCTAAGCTTTAATTTCACAGACAAAATAAGTTTGTCTGAGCAAGAAGCAACTTTAAGTTCAAAGCTGAAAAAAGCTCAGTTTGAGTTGGCTCGTAAAGAAGCAATACCAGATATTACTTTGGGAGTAGGGGTTAGAAACTACCAAGAAACCAATGACAAAGTCTTTCAGGTTTCGACATCAATACCCCTCAATATTTTTAGTCGAAATAAAGGCAATATTGCGATCGCTCAAGCAGAGCATACGAAAGCAGAAACACAGTCGGTGCTTGTGAATCGTAATTCTAAAATTGAATTGGAAAACAAGGCTATTGAGGTTTCCAACTTGATTGATGCGATTAAGCAATATGATCAAACGGTTTTGCCCGCAACAAATGAGAGTCTCCGAATTGCTGAAATGGGATACCAAGCAGGGAAAAACTCTTTACTTGAATTCAATAATATTAAGCAAATTTGGTTAGACAAACATCTTGCTCGATTCGATATGTGGTTGGCTTTGCAAACTGAAATTGCAGATGTCGAACGTAACTACATTACTCATTTAGATCAAGAATAAGGGCAAGAATATGAATAAACAAACCAATACATTGATTGCAACTGGTGTCGTTGCCTTACTTATCGTCTTATGTGCAATTGCTTGGTATAAATCGGGCAATAAAACACAAGCGAGCGCACATGGTGAGGTCGCCGAAGAAAAAGTAGCTGTGGCTGGAGATGAGAAAGGGCCTCACGGTGGTCGTTTATATCGAGATGGAGATTTCTCTGCTGAGGTCAAGATATTTGAGGAAGGAGTGGAACCACACCTCCGTGTTTATGGGTATTTGAAAGATAAACTACTTAAACCTGAAGACTTAACAGCAAATATCTACATCAAACGTTTGGATGCCGAGCAAAATATTCAATTTCAACCTGAGAGTGATTACTTAATTGGGAATGAAATTGTTTACGAGCCACATTCCTTTTTAATGATGATAAACGTTGATTATCAAGGGAAAAAGCATACTTGGAAATGGGATACGAAGGAAGGCCGTGTCACCATGTTGGACAGTAGTATTAAGAGCAGTGGATTAGAGCTTTTAAAAGTTGAATCAAAGATGTTTGAAAATGCTTTGGAGTTAAAAGGCGAACTGAAGTTTCCTGATAATTTTGAAAGCTTTATTACGCCTAAAGCCAGTGGGACATTGATCAAAACTTACCGTAATCTAGGTGATAAGGTGAGTCAGGGAGACTTACTTGCTGTAGTTCAAAGCCAAGATGTAATTCGTTTGAATGCCGATCGTAAAGTTGCTTTGGACAGCCTACAGTTTGCTCGTCAAAAAATGGAACAGGAACGAGCGCTATGGCAAAAGCGTGTATCACCTGAAATTGATTATATTTCAGCAAAACGAGACTTTGACGCAGCACAAACTCGTGCAAATGAGTTGAATAACTTAATCAACTCTTATGGTGGTTCTAGTAATGGTACTGTTGAAGTTCGTGCTGCAATGTCTGGAACAATATTAGAAGTCCTTGGTGCTGTTGGATCAAATGTAAGTTCTTCAACACCTATTTTTAAAATCGCAAATACTTCTCAACTTTTAGCAGTTGTTAATGTTCCCGCTGACAGGCTAAATGCTATAAATCCTAACAATAAGGTTAAAGTTAAACCTCAAAGCCCTGTGGATACAGAAGAAGCTTTAGGACGAATTAAATATATCAGTGATGTCATTGATCCAAAGACACGTACAGCACAGGTCTTTATTGAAGTACCAAACCAGTTTAAGTGGCGCTCAGGACAGTTAATCACGGCCCAAATTTTTGAAAATCAAAGTTTGAAGCCGATGGTTGTGCGTGAAGATGCTCTACAGAGCTTCCGTGATTGGGATGTTGTATTCATTCGTGTTGGCAATGATTTTGAAGCTAGGCCTCTGGAGCTTGGTGAAAAGTACAATGGGTATGTGGAAGTTAAATCTGGATTACGCGTAGGACAGGTTTATGCCGCTGGAAATTCATATCTTTTAAAAGCAGAGCTAGGGAAATCTGGCGCTACTCATGACCACTAAGGGGAGTAGCGACTATGTTTGACCAGATTGTTAAGCTCTCGATTAAGAATCGTTGGCTTGTACTTATCGTATTTTTATTTGTTGGTGCATTAGGGGTTTATAACTATTTCAAGTTACCGATTGATGCAGTCCCTGATATTACGAATGTACAAGTCCAGATTAATAGTGAAGCTCAAGGACTCTCTCCAATGGAGATGGAGTCTCAAGTGACCTATCCCATTGAAACTGCTTTGGCAGGTATTCCAAATTTAGACTATACACGCTCCGTATCTCGATATGGTCTATCTCAAGTAACGGCAATTTTCAAAGAAGGGACGGATATTTATTTTGCCCGACAATTAGTCAATGAGAAGCTACAAGGAGTGACACCAAATCTTCCCGTTGGAATTGCAACTTCTATGGGGCCTGTTTCTACAGGACTTGGCGAAATCTTCATGTATACCGTTGAAAATGCCAAGAACAATCCTAATCCACTTTCACCAACGGAATTACGCACCTTACAAGACTGGGTGATTAAACCTCAGCTTCGAAATGTAGAGGGTGTTAATGAAATCAATACCATTGGTGGTTATCTCAAACAATTTGTAGTTCAACCTGATTATGCTTATTTACGTAGCATAGGGCTGGATCAGAAGACAATTTTAGAGGCTATCTCTAAGAACAGCATGAATAAAGGCTCGGGGTATATTGAGAAAAATGGTGAACAGTATTTAATTCGTTCTGATTCTCAAATTAACTCGATTGAGCAAGTCCAGAATATCCCGATTACGACGAGCAATGGTTATATCCTCAGATTGAAAGATGTTGCCAAAATATCTATTGGTCACGAATTACGTACAGGTGCTGCAACTAAAGATGGGCAAGAAATTGTACTGGGTACAGCATTCATGCTTATTGGTGAGAACTCACGAAATGTTGCTCACGCTGTTGATCAAAAGCTACAACAGGTTCAAAAATCATTACCAGAAGGTGTGGAAGCAAAAGCTGTCTATAACCGTACAACTTTGGTTGATGCAACGATACAGACGGTGAAAAAGAATCTTTTAGAAGGTACGATTCTGGTAATCGTTGTTCTGTTTGTATTTCTTGGTCACTTCCGTGCTGCGCTGATTACCGCTTTGGTCATTCCTTTATCCATGCTGATGACAATCACAGGTATGGTGAACCAGAAAATTAGTGCAAACCTTATGAGTCTTGGGGCACTAGATTTCGGGATTATTGTAGATGGTGCTGTTGTAATTGTTGAGGCCTCCTTAGCAAAGTTGGCAATTAAACAAAAAGAGCTTGGGCGAGTTTTAACAAGGCAAGAACGCTTTACGACTGTGTTTGAGGCGACTAAAGAATCCCGCAAAGCGATTCTCTATGGTCAATTGATCATTATCTTGGTGTATCTACCTGTAATGACTCTGACTGGTGTTGAAGGAAAGATGTTTACACCAATGGCTGCAACAGTGGTTATGGCTTTAGTGGCAGCAATGATTCTTTCAATTACGTTTGTCCCTGCAATGGTGGCATTGGTCACTACTGGTGAAATTAAAGAAGAAGAGTCAAAAATCGTCCATGGCATCAAAAGATTTTATAACCCAATTCTAGATTGGTCTTTAAATCACAGATATTTGCTAATCGCTTTTGTCTCTATTTTCTTTGTTTTTAGTGCAAGTCTTTCGACTCGTTTAGGCTCAGAGTTTATACCTTCCTTGGATGAGGGAGATGTAGCACTACATGCCTTGCGTATCCCTGGTACGTCGTTGACTCAAGCAATTGAAATGCAATACACGTTAGAAAAAGAGATTAAGAAAATTCCAGAAGTTCAGACTATTTTTGCCAAAGTGGGGACTGCTGAAATTGCGACTGATCCTGTTCCACCTAACGTAGCAGATAACTTTGTCATGCTGAAACCTCGTAGTCAGTGGCCTAATCCTGATAAGGAAAAGTCTGCGGTTGTTGCTGAAATTGAACGCGTATCTAAAGGCGTATATGGAAACAATTATGAGTTTACACAGCCGATTCAAATGCGTTTTAACGAACTTATTTCAGGTGTCCGAACAGATGTTGCCGTAAAAATTTATGGTGATGATTTAGAGCAGTTGCTTGAATCAGCAAACGCTGCCGCTAAGATTTTAGAGGGAGTCAAAGGTACTGCTGATCTTAAAGTCGAACAGATGTCTGGTTTACCCATGGTTTCTGTTGAGCTGAAAAAAGACATGATTGCCAACTATGGGCTTGATGCAGAGGATGTACAAAAACAGGTTTCTAGCCTAATCACAGGTGAGACAGTAGGTAAGGTGTTTGAAGGAGATCGAAAGTTCGACATTGTGGTACGTATGGATCAAAACTCGGTAACAGATCTAGAAAAGCTGTATCAGATTCCTGTGAGCTTAGCTGATGGTTCGAGTGTTCTTTTATCAGAATTGATCGAGTTAAAAAACGTTCAAGGACCAAACCAGATTTCTCGCGAAAATGGTAAACGGCGTATCGTCATTACAGCAAATGTTCGTGGAACTGATATTGGTAGTTACATTTCAGAAGCACAATCTAAGCTGAATGCTGATTTTAAATTACCAGATGGTTATTGGCTGACTTGGGGCGGTACGTTTGAGCAAATGGAATCTGCTTCAAATCGTCTTATGGTTGTAGTACCGATTGCTTTAATTCTGATCTTTGCCATGATCTATATGGCTTTAGGTAATGTTAGAAACAGTATCTTGGTATTCACAGGTGTGCCATTTGCACTAACAGGTGGTGTGATTGCTTTAGCACTACGTGATATTCCATTCTCAATTTCTGCGGCTGTGGGTTTCATTGCCTTATCGGGTGTTGCTGTGCTGAATGGTTTGGTTCTTGTTTCAGCCATTCAGCGACTTAGAGTTCAAGGTGAAAGTGTCATTGATGCAGTGAAACATGGTGCAATGGAAAGACTCCGTCCCGTGTTGATTACAGCTTTAGTCGCTTCATTAGGTTTTATTCCGATGGCCTTAAACGTAGGCATTGGCTCTGAAGTTCAGCGCCCAATTGCAACTGTTGTTATTGGTGGGATTATTTCATCAACCTTACTGACTTTGATTATTTTGCCAACCTTATATGTGTGGTTTAACCAAGGTAGGTCAAGAAAATCAAACGAAGCTGCTAAACAGGTTGTTTAGGGGCATCTTTAATGACAAATATATTGCGAGATAAACAAAACAAATTTGTGATGATGTTGCTAGTCTGCATGATCAGTCTCGCTTTATGTTTGCACTTTAAAGAGCATGTAACTGAAAATGAATTTCAGAGACACGTTTCAATTGATGCAATTAACTCTCACCATCATGAGATAAGCCAACAACATTCACATAGTCACCAAGATAATTACTATGAACATTTTGTTGGCTATGACGTACTTAAATCGGCCGCTTTAGCTCATCTCTTAAAAGGGATTTCGATTTTAGATTGGTCAAAAGAATATGTTTATCTGATGGTGAGTCGTATTTTTAAACCGCCCAAAAAGTTAATGGATTTTCAATTCATTTTAAATTTTGGAGTTTGATATACATGCAAATTATTGCTTCACACATTGTGAAATTAAGTGCTTACATAAAGCTATTACTTGCTTTATTCATTACATTGGTAAGCCCTACACTTTTTGCTCATGGAGTAGCGGAAGGTGATAAGGGCTATATTCAAGAAATTTATGGCATTCATGTGATTCCATTCATCTATTTGGGTGCGAAGCATATGGTCACTGGATATGACCATTTACTATTTCTTGTTGGCATTATCTTCTTCTTATACCGAATGAAAGATATCGGCTTGTACGTCAGCCTATTTGCACTTGGGCATTCGATTACGATGCTGGTGGGTGTTTATTACAATATCTCGATAAACGCCTACATCATTGATGCAATCATTGGTTTTTCGATTGTTTATAAGGCTCTAGATAACTTGGGGGCTTATCAGCGTTGGTTTGGTTTTCAACCAAACACGAAAATCGCGACTTTAATTTTTGGTCTGATTCATGGTTTTGGACTCGCAGTAAAAATTCAGGAATATGAAGTTCCGAGTGATGGACTGTTGGCAAATTTAATCTCATTCAATATTGGGGTTGAATTAGGCCAGTTTATGGCTCTGTGCATCATCTTGTTATTAATGACGTTTTGGAGAAAGACACCTTATTTCTTTAAAACAGCTTATCAAAGCAATGTCTTCCTCATGTTCCTCGGTTTTTTACTTGTTGGCTATCAACTTACTGGCTTCATTACTCAATAAGGATCTAAATTATGTATAACGCTGAAATTCCAAAAGATATCGAATTACCTTCATCAAAAAAGTTAATTAAATCAACAGCAATTGCTGCCGTAAGTGCCGTTATTGTGCTAGTTACCTGTGTCATGCCTGCGGAGTATGCAATTGATCCGACAGGTATGGGTAAAGTGCTTGGTTTAACGAAAATGGGAGAAATCAAACAATCACTAACTGAAGAGTCAGAAAATGGTATCAATGCTGCACAGGCAGTGAATAGTGTTGAACAAATATCAGTAGAAACTTCGACTCAAACGGCAACTGATAATGCTCAAATGATTATGCCTGCTATTAATAAAGAGAGCATTAGTATTGAGCTTAAACCGGGCCAAGCAACCGAAGTGAAACTGACGATGCCACAAAGTGCAAGTGTCAACTTTGACTGGAAAGCTGTTGGAGGTGGTCTTAATTATGATACCCATGGTGATCCAGTGAACGCTCCTAAAGGGTTCTATCATGGCTATGGAAAAGGAAAGAATGAAACAACTCAGCAGGGTGTCTTAAAGGCAGCTTTTGATGGCAAGCATGGTTGGTTCTGGCGTAACCGTACGGAAAATCCAGTGACTGTAACTCTACTTGTAGAAGGGCAGTTTAGTGAAATGAAGAAAGTCTTTTAAGTTTTGATCAATCTCCTTGGAATAATATTCCAAGGAGATTCAATTGCTAAAGAAGTCAGGTTCTAAAAGGAATCCATAAGATGCTAGAAGTACTAAAAAACACAACATATCGGCATTTGTTTTTGGCCCAAGTAATAGCGCTAATCGGAACGGGGTTAATCACAATCGCCCTAGCTTTACAGGCGTACGATATTGCAAAGGGGGAAGCAGCCCAAGTTCTTGGTATTGCATTGGCAATTAAGATGATTGCTTATATCGGTGTAGCGCCTATAGCATCTGCATTTGCTGAGCGATTACCAAGAAAAAAAGTATTGGTTGGGCTAGATGTTATTCGAGCATTAACAGCATTGTGTCTACCGTTTGTGACACAAATTTGGCAAATTTATATTCTCATTTTTATTTTGCAATCTGCTTCTGCTGCATTTACACCAACATTTCAGGCAATGATTCCAGATGTTTTACCTGAAGAAAAAGACTATACCAATGCGCTATCATTATCACGATTGGCCTATGATTTAGAAAATATTATTAGTCCGATGCTCGCGGCATTTTTATTAACTTTGATGAGTTATCACAACTTATTTTTGGGAACGGTATTAGGTTTTATCGGTTCTGCTTTGTTTGTGGTAAGTGCGAAATTACCAGTTGCCAAAGTACCTGCGTTTAAAGGTGTTTATAGCCGTATTAAGCAGGGAGCTAAAATTTATTTTAATACGCCTAGACTTAAAGCATTGCTTGCTCTCAATTTAGCAATTGCGTCAGCAAGCGCTGTAGTGATTGTAAATACCGTGGTATTGGTTCAATCGACATTTAAGCTAACTGAAAATGCGACTACTTGGGCTTTTGGTTTATTTGGATTTGGTTCAATGCTTTCGGCTTTCATTTTGCCTAAGATATTGGATAAGTTCCCAGATCGATCAGTGATGTTGACGGGAACAACAATTCTTGTAATTGGGCTGTTAAGTGGTTATTTCATTACATCTTATAATGGTTTGCTTGTACTTTGGTTTGTGCTTGGTATTGGATATTCTGTTTCACAAACACCTACAGGCCGTTTGATTCGAAAATCTGCATCGAGTGAGAGTAGGACCTCTCTATTCGCAGCGCAATTTGCGTTTTCACATGCTTGCTGGTTAGTGACTTATCCCTTGGTTGGATGGCTCACTACTAACATAGGAACATTACAAACTTTTATACCGATGGCAGTGATTGCAACGATTTCTTTATTACTTGCAATGCGTTTGTGGCCATCACAGGATGAGGCTCTTTTACCCCACAGTCATGATGATTTACCTCCAGATCATGAGCATTTGCAGCAGCATCGAATCAATGGAGTACACGTCCATGAATATATTATTGATGACTATCATGAAAAGTGGCCTAAATAACTCTTTTTCGACTAATGACTTAGAAAGATTCCGTTTGTTTGTTGTACAATTATAAGCTTATTTTATTGTTCAATAAAAAAAGGGGAACAACATGAAAAAACTAATCTTGGTATGTTTAATGGGGCTTGCGGTAACAAATGCTTTTGCTCATTCAGGTGGTACTGATTCTTCAGGCTGCCACACGAATAGCAAGACAGGGGATCGTCACTGCCATTAATAATAAAAATGAGTAGAACATTTTGTTCTACTCATTTTGAATAACGATCTAATAATAATAAGTACTGTTTCATTTCTTCTTCATCAAAATTTTGATCCCCTTTCAATACATGTTCTCTTAAATGTTGTTCAAGAAGTTGCTGCATTAACCCATTAACAGCACCTTTAATTGCTGCAACTTGTTGTAATACTTCAAGACAAGAGCTTTCAGGTGTTAATAATGACTTTTCAACAGAAGTAACCTGTCCTTGAATCCGCTTGATGCGATTAAGTATTTTTTTATCTTGATGCAAATGAGACATGATTTTTCCTAAAAAAAATATATACTGGGGGGAGTATCTTGGAAAGATAAAATTTATGCAACTTCATAGTAACTTAGATCGTCGTCATTCTCATCAATTCGATGAAGGAAATCCTTTAGCACAAAAGAAAATACTGATTGCGACAATTCTTACAGCAATCATGATGGTACTAGAGATATTGGGGGGATGGATTTTTAATTCGATGGCCTTACTCGCAGATGGCTGGCATATGAGTTCACATATGGTTGCTCTCGGCTTAGCTTATTTCGCATATCGAATGGCCCGACATTATGCTCATGATCAGCGATTTAGTTTTGGTACTTGGAAAATTGAGATTCTAGCAGGGTACAGTAGTGCTATTTTACTTATGGTTGTAGCACTTTTAATGGGTATTCAATCTATCGATCGATTAATGAATCCCGTGAATATTCATTACAATGAGGCAATACCAATTGCAATTGTTGGTTTATTGGTAAACTTGGTTTGTGCATGGTTATTACATGACGGAGGCCACCACCATCACCACGAGCATGATCATCACCATGAACACGACCACCACCACGATCATCATGACTTAAATCAAAAGGCGGCGTTTCTGCATGTAGTAGCTGATGCGGTTACTTCTGTATTGGCAATTGTTGCATTGTTTGCGGGGAAATATTTTGGTTGGAGTTTCTTAGATGCACTATTAGGTGTAGTTGGAGCTATTCTTGTCGCTAAATGGTCATGGGGATTATTAAATGAGACAGGAAAGACACTACTCGATGCAGAAATGTCTCACCCTGTGGTTCATGAAATCAAAGAGGTTATAGAGGAATTTCCTCAAGTTAATATTACTGATTTACATGTTTGGAAAGTTGGTAGAGGCAAGTTTTCTTGCATCTTGGCTTTAGAGAGTACAGGTGTAGATTTAACACCAGATGTAGTGAAACAGGCACTCTCTATCCATGAAGAAATTGTGCATGCAAGTGTTGAAATACATTTTATTTGAATTATTGAATGGTTTTAGTTGGACAAATAAGTCCAACTAAAACATTTTTATATAGTTATAAGTGATTAGCCGCTTATCCCGAAAAAGTGAAGAATAATTCCTATAGCGCAGCAACCAGCTAAAGTAGTCATCATTCCAAGTTTGAAACGGAATAAAGCAAGCATAGCTATGATTGATAACATTAGTGACCATGGGTTAATGCTGGATAAAACTGGAACTTGTAAAACCATTCCATATTTATGAATTACATTAACTTCAGCAAATAATGTATGTAATGCAAACCACACTGATAGATTAAGGATCACTCCAACAACAGCTGCTGTAATTGTCGAAAGTATGGCATTTAAAGCCTTATTATTTCTTAATGCTTCAATATATGGAGCACCAATAAAAATGAATAGAAAAGAGGGTACAAATGTTACCCATTTCGCTAATATACCTCCAAGAGTACCAGCCAAGGCAGGATTCAATGATCCTGGGTCTCGATACGCTGCCATAAAGCCTACAAACTGAACTACACTAATCAGGGGGCCAGGGGTGGTTTCAGCCATACCAAGTCCGATCAGCATTTCACTAGGTTTAAGCCAATGGAAGTTTTCGACGGCTTGCTGTGCAACATAAGATAAAATTGCATAAGCACCACCAAACGTAAGTACGGACATTTTGCTGAAGAATAGAGCGATATGCGTATAAACATTATCTTTGCCCATTAAAGTAATAAAAGCTATAAGTGGGCCGAGCCATAAGACCAAACCAATGAGAGTAATTTTTAGAGCTCTTGTATGGGAAGGTTGTACATGCTCTGGGATCTGCTTAGCAAAAGCAGCATCAATAGCTGCTAATGAAGCATTAGAGCTATTAGCGTCAGAATGAGATGAGGAGGCGTTAAATGCTTTACTTCCACTTTTATTTCCGATGTAACCGATAAGCGCAGCAACTAAAATAATAAATGGAAAAGGCAAAGCAAAGATAAAGATGCCGATAAATGACAAGATAGCGACAATGACCATCACCTTGTTTTTTAAGGCTCGACGACCTACACGCATGACAGCTTCAAGAACTACTGCAAGTACGGCTGCTTTTAATCCAAAGAATAATGCTTGAACAATACTAATCTGACCATAACTTGCATAAATCCAGCTTAGTATTCCTAATGCAAGTAGACCCGGTAAAATAAAGAGAGTACCCGCAACGAGTCCGCCACGTGTTCGGTGTAATAACCAACCTATGTATACAGCCAACTTATGTGCTTCAGGACCAGGAACAAGTGTACAGTAATTTAAGGCATGTAAAAAACGCGTTTCACTAATCCATTGTTTCTCTTCAACTAAAATTTTATGCATTACTGCGATTTGCCCCGCAGGTCCACCAAAGCTAAGCGCAGCTACTTTAAGCCATACCCAAAAAGCTTCACGAAATGAAACACCATGAAGTTCATGTGGGGGAATGCTTTCAGCTAAAGCAGTGGAATCTTCATTTGTATTCATTGCTATTTCACCTAAATTTTTGAAATTTAAAAAGTATTTGATGCGTTTAATCATTCAGTACAGAGCTATTTTTATTAAAGCTAGACAATAGGCCATTAAAGATTGCATTTGATGCGACTAATAATTGGTCATCATCTGTAATGTTTTCATGTATTCCTGCAAAGACGGTTTCTATGCCTGAAGCTTCGGGTGGCTCAATCCCGCCAATATCAAGATAGTGGACAATCTCAGCAATTTTTTTCAAAGCAGGTGTTTCTAAATTAAAACTATGTAAAAGAACTTCGAAGGTAACCCAGTGATTGATATGACTGAAAGCTGCACCATCAAAATCGAATCCTAAAGCTTCTTCTGGACATTCACTTGGTGTTTCTAACCAAATAAATGTAGGAGTTGAATCAATAAAAGTCTTGATTAGCCATGCAGAGGCTAGACGATCAATCCAAGGTCTCTTACGAGTTGCCCATATTTTGTTTTGATAACTATTTTTATCTAGAAGTTGAATATGTGCTTGTATTGCTTGAGGCTCATTCACTTCACCAAGTCGAGCTATTGAAAGCTCTAAAGCAGAAAGTTCATTTAGTACCTGTGCTTGAGTCTCATCGGGGTAATAGTCAATTTCTACGAGTGCATCGATACTTTTTCTTAATTTACGGATTTGCTTGAGCAGCTCTTTCTTTTCATCTTTAGATTGACGATCTCTTAACTCAGAGAGTTGTTTATAGAGGACATCGTATTCTTCTTTTCGACTGAAGAAAGGAGCTAATTCAAGGTTTAAAGGCTGCTCCGCATGGAATACATACGCAGAGCCTTGCTCTGAAATAACGTCACTTGCAATAGGATCAAATTTCTCGCTATGAGAAATGGGAAGTAAATACACACCATCTCTAAGGATTGCGGCTCCACTTGCTTTAAGAGAACGCCATACTCTCATACGTGTAGATGTGTTCTGTGTAGGCAAAGAGGATATGAGTAAAGATATTTTCATGTTGTATACTCAACTTATTTGTTAAATATATAACATTAATTTGGCTTGGATACAAATATGAAGAATCGATTTCTTATATCAAAAGAAATATTAAAGGGCGGAAATGGCTAAAGAAGAATTTTTTAAGTTTTTGATTTTATATAAATTATTTGGTTTTATTGTTTCAATATACATCAATATTTGTGAATTCAGTATTACTCATCACAAAAAAAATTGTTTTAGTTATAATTAAATTATTGATTGTAAAGTGTCTAAATTGTAGGGTGTTCAAAAGTTGACTGAGAATTAGGTTATTTGTAAATCTCAGTCAAAATTTTAATTTTTAGAAGGCGCTTATCGATTTAAGATAACATCAGCTAATTGATGGGCAATTTCCTCAATACTATTTACAGAAGTATTTAAGGCGACTTTATCGGCTAAATTCGGACTATAATCTAAAACGTCATTTTTAGTAATTTTGTGCCAAATCGGTAAAATCATTTTATGGCCATTCATTTCTCGAGCTACTAAGCCATCAAGTTCATAGTTGGTCCAGTCTTTCTTAATAAAGTCAGTTGAAAGAACAACGGTACCGTATTTAGAGTTTCGGAGACCACTATCAATTTTTTGACGTAAACTGTCCCCAACTTTTAACGTGAATTCATCGTACCAAACGTTTACTCCAAGTTGCTGTAATGTCTCTGCAAGCGGTCTGACAAAATCTTCTTTATCTTCTGAAGCGTGTGAAATAAACAAATCATATTCTGGTTCCGTCTCAGGTATTGTATTGTTGTAAGATGATATTGAAACATCAGTAATATATTGGGTAGAAGCTTTAATAGCATCAATTTCACGTTTCAGCTTCTTTTGATGTTCAATTTCGTCTTTCTGCTGTTTTTTAGTCAGGACCTCTAATTTTTTTCTTTCCAGTATTTCTTCTTTTATAAGGTTCTGCTTTTCTTTCAGCAGCTTATTATCAATATCAATCTTTTTCTTTTGTAAGTCTGAAAGTTTTGATTGTATACGAGCGTTTTCTTGTTCTTTCCTACTAATTTCTGATAACTTTGTTTTTAATGTAGAGGGGCTAGTTGTCTTCCCGATAGAATTTTGAATTTGTAAAATTTTAGAAATTATATCAGCTCCCTTTTTCTGCTCTAAGCTCATTCGATGAGTAATATCTGCTAACTCCTTATTTAACCTTGTTATGGTACTGCTTATAGTTTGTATTGACATGTTGGCTCTATGATAAATATAAAGGGTAAGATTATTATTTGGTTAGGCGAAATACAAGGTTTATGTGTTACATCACTCTGTAAGCGTAGAGCAGTGCTCTGCCCAATCTGCCATTAATTCTTTACGTTTATCTAGATAATCTCCACGCAAGTAAGAAGCTTCAACTTTATCTGGTAGTTTGTGCGCTAATACATGTTCACAGACTTCACGCGCATAATTAGTTTTTTCCGCAGACCAGTCACGAAAAGTAGACCGAAAGCCATGTGTGGTAATTATACGATTCTGTTTTGGATCAATATAGCCTAAGCCATTTTTTAGTTCTTGTTCATGCATACGCTTGATTAGTGTAGTCAATGGCATGTCGGAAAGCATTTCACCACTACGTGGGGCGGGGAATATAAAATCTTCTAATTGAATATATTCTCGAATGAACTCTTAATTGAGGTAAAATTACATGAACTGTCTTAGAATGGGTAGTTTAAGATGATTTGTAATTTACAATCATTAGCTTACTAAGCAAGAATAGTGTCAGGTGAATGAAATATAAACAAATGATTGGTTGAAATTTTATTGTAGTAAAAATAACAGTAAAAAACTAAAATTAAATTATTTTTTGTATGTTTATCAGTGGTTTGGTTGTTTAATTTGACTAACACCGCTTCCGCCAAATATCTAAAAAAGCCCTTGTGATTACAAGGGCTTTTTTTATACATATAAATTTATTGAAAATAAATCCTAAAAATAATTGGTAATCATGTGAATAAACGAATTATTCACATGAGTCTGGATAACGTATTTAATCAGTGCAGTATCTTATTTAGCTCAGCATAATAAAGCGCTGAATGAATGTACGAGCAATACATAAACAGATTGTTCAGGCGCAGATATGCTCCTGAACCATCACTCCTAATCAATGCTCTAAAGTATTTGCAGATGAATGGCTGGCTAATGAACGTAAATCAGAACCAGAAGGTGCTTGATAAATTCTTAAGCCAAATTCAGGAATAATTGCCATCAAATGGTCAAAAATATCAGATTGAATTGCTTCATAGTCATTCCATACCGTTGTATTGGCAAATGCGTAGATTTCAAGCGGTATGCCTTCACTGGTTGGCTGCAACTGTCGAATGATCAGCGATTGGTTTTTTGCAATACCTGAATGTTGTTTTAGATAAAACTCAACATAAGCCCGAAAGGTTCCGATATTGGTCAGGCGACGTTGATTATAGATCGACTGATTTTCAAACTGCTGATTAAAAGTCTCTAGCTCAGATTGTTTATTGTCCAGATATTGATCCAGCAATAAGAAAGCTTTTAATTTCTGTTGTTCTTCCTGAGTAATGAAGTGAATACTGGTTTGGTCAATAAAGATAGATCGCTTGATCCGTCTTGCACCCAATAACTTCATACCGCGCCAGTTTCTAAAGGTATCCGTCACCAATTTATTGGTCGGAATCGTAGTAAAGGTTTTATCAAAATTTTGCACAGTGATGGTATGTAGCGACATGTCAATCACATCACCATCAGCATTGAGTGAAGGCATTTCAATCCAGTCACCTATACGTACCATGTCATAAGAAGAAATTTGTACGGACGCGACCAAAGAAAGAATGGTATTTTGGAAAACCAATAACAATACTGCTGCCATAGCACCAAAACCTGCCAGCAGAGTAAATACGTCTTTCTTCAGGAATGTACCCAATACCAATAAACCACAAACAATAAATACGATCAGTTTGACCAGCTGAAGATAACCTTTGATAGGTTTATTAAGTGACTTTGGGTTACGTTGATAAAATAAGTTAAAAACGTTGAGAAGTTCACTGAGTGCAAGGGCAATCGTGAGGAAGATAAATGCTTGCGATGCCATTTGTACGAGACTGACAACTTTTACAGACAAATGTGGAACTGTGCTAATCCCATTTAAAATAACAATCGCTGGGACAATGTTTGCCACTCTTCGAATCACACTGTGTTCAGAGAAAATTTCACTATATGCAAACTTCATCTTTGAAATGAGTTTACGTATACCCCGAACAACGACTTGTTTTGCAATAAAATTTGCTAAAAATGCGAAAAAAAGCAAAATGGACAATGATGTCAGCATTTCTAACCACGGATACTGATCAGACCATTCCTGAATATTTTTAAAAAAAGCAAAGTTATCCAAAAGTACAACCTCAAAATCTCGGATAGGTCATTGTATTGTTTGTGAATGACAATATTAGATAAAAATACTTTTTAGCTACATTTGGGCATCATTTATTTACTCAATTGAATGTTCACATGATTTAGTATCAATGACCCATTGATTATAGATGTATGCTTACACTTTAATTTGACTGTATGAAGCATTTGTTTTTAGATAAGTTTTATTTTAAAACGCTTTATATATCTCATTTCTTTAATTCTCAGATGACAATAAGTTGAATGAATTAGTCTTATTGCTGCATATTTATTTTTAAGATTTATATCACGATTTTTTTCAATCATATTTTTATGATCATGTGATCTTCAACACAGATGTTTCTCATCATTTTCAGCTATATTATTTGCATTGGATAGGAGATGGTTTGTGATAAAAATTCTTGGAAGAGCTGATTCAATCAATGTCAGAAAATTACTTTGGCTGTGTGATGAACTCAATATTTCTTATGAGCGTGAAGATTGGGGGCGTGGCTTTCAATCCACTCAAGAAACCGCATTTTTAAAGCTGAATCCCAATGCGACCATTCCTGTTTTAATCGATGAGGATTTTGTGTTGTGGCAATCCAACTCGATCATTCGATATTTAGCCAATCAATATAATGGACAACACCTTTATCCTTTGGATGCCAAACAACGTGCTGAAGTGGATCAGTGGATTGATTGGCAGGGGATTGAATTGAACAACAGCTGGACATATGCCCTGATGCATTTGGTTCGTCATTCACCTCTACATCAAGATTTAGAGCGGGTAGAGCAAAGTATTCAGGCTTGGAGTAAACATATGCAGATCCTTGATCAACAATTAGAAAAAACAGGGTCTTATGTCACAGGGCAAAACTTTTCTTTAGCGGACATTGTGATTGGCTTGTCTGTACAGCGTTGGTACTTAACACCATTTGAAAAAATAGATTTTCCGCATGTTCAAAATTATTATGAACGTTTAAGTCAGCGTGAAGCTTATTTAAAATGGGGCAATAATGGTCAAAACTAGTTTGCCAGCAGATTTTCTTATTGTGAATTAACTTGTTCGAAACAAGAGCAAAAGAGCTGAAAATGATTTCAGCTCTTTTTTTTGATCAAGAAGCTTGAAGCTCGCTTGTAATCAAGCTTACACCTGTCGCAGACTGAATTTGCTCTAAGCTGACATCTTTAGCCAGTTCAACCAATTTAACGCCTTGTGGCGTAATATCCATAACACCCAGATCAGTGATGATGCGGTTGACAACCAATCTGCCCGTAAGTGGCAGTGAGCACTCTGAGACAATTTTCGGGCTACCGTCTTTGGCACAGTGTTCCATCAAAACCACAACTTTTTGAACACCAGCAACCAAATCCATTGCACCTCCCATTCCTTTGACTTTCTTACCAGGAATCATCCAGTTGGCTAAATCACCTTTTTCAGAAACTTCCATTGAACCCAATATGGCAATATTCACTTTACCACCACGGATCATGGCAAAAGATTCAGCACTAGAGAAAAATGCAGCACCTTGACGTGCAGTGACGGTTTGTTTGCCTGCATTGATTAAATCCGCATCTACAGTTTCTTGAGTTGGAAATTCATCTATTCCCAATAAACCATTTTCAGATTGTAGCCAGACATCGATATGCTCAGGAATATAGTTTGCAACCAGTGTCGGCAATCCGATACCTAGGTTGACATAAAAACCATCTTCAAGTTCTTGAGCAGCACGCTCAGCCATTTCATTACGCGTCCAAGCCATGATTAAGCCTCCGTCTTCAATGTCAATTGTTCGATTCGTTTTTCAGGTTGTTCATTCAAGATGATACGACTGACATAGATGCCTGGCAGATGAATTGAATCAGGATCTAGTTCACCAATTTCAACAATTTCCTCAACCTCAACGATGGTCAATTTTCCTGCCATGGCGCATTCTGGATTAAAGTTACGTGCTGTTTTACGGAAAATCAGATTACCCGCTTTATCTGCTTTGTAAGCTTTTATCAAGGCAATATCTGCAATCAAGGCATGTTCAAGGATATAGTCTTTGCCAGCAAAATTACGAACTTCTTTTCCTTCTGCAACCAGTGTACCTACACCTGTTTGGGTAAAAAATGCAGGAATGCCTGCACCGCCAGCACGTAATTTTTCCGCCAATGTCCCTTGAGGAGTCAGTTCAACTTCAAGTTCACCATTCAGATATTGACGTTCAAATTCTTTATTTTCACCCACATAGGATGAAATCATTTTTTTAATTTGTTTGGTTTGTAAAAGTTTGCCTAGACCAAAATCATCAACGCCAGCATTGTTTGAAATGCAGGTTAAACCTGTTACGCCCGTTTCTTTTAAGGCATCAATTAATGCTTCTGGGATTCCACATAATCCAAATCCGCCCACAGCAAAGGTCTGATTGTTTGCAACTACATCAGCTAAAGCTTCATGCGCACTCGCGACAACTTTGTTCATCGTTTTAACTCTATGTCCTTTAGAGCTTTTATTATTAGCACTGCATAAATGATTTTAGAAATTGATTCTTTCAAATGTTCAATGAGAAAAACTCATTAATTTTTCGTTAAAAACATTGAATTTTATTGATTTGCAGGAAGCTTTAAAACTGATATGCCAACAAGGTTTCGATAAATTGAGAGGAGATATTGGAGAGTTCAAAGTCTTTTTTATAAATCACGCCAACAGGAAGATTGACTTGTCCATCTTCAATTTCAATCAATAGGTTATTTTCTTTGTCGATATAATTTTGAAAATGCCGTGGAATTGCACTGACACCCATGCCAAAAGCCACAAAATGGGAAAGAGAACTGATTTGATGACACTCGATTTTTAAATCCAAAATTAAATCATTCTGCGCACATTTTTCTTCAACCACATGTCGAATGATTGATGGTTTTTGTAGTGTTATAAAGGGATACGAACATAATTCTTGCCATGTTACTGATTGATGTTTGGCGAGTACATGGTCTTTAGGAAGTAATGCCAAAAAATCTTCATTGAAGAAGGGTTTAAAAATTAATTGATCATTGTGTTGAGGTTCAAAGCAAATACCAAGTTCAAAAATACCTTCTTGTACTTTTTCAATAATTTTTTCATTGGGAATATCATGGATTGAAAAATTGATATTGGGATGATGCTTGTTAAATTCGTTGAGTACCGCAGGTAAAATAGCATGTGTTGCGAAAGGCATAGAGGCAATATTGAGTGTCCCTCGATGCAGCTTAAAACGCTGTTTAACGTCTCTTTCCATGTCTTCCCAATTGGCTAAAAGCTTTTTGGCAAATGGGATTAAAGCATTTCCTTCCGCAGTAAGATCGACACGACGGGTATTGCGTTTAAACAGTTTTCCGCCAAGTTCATCTTCTAAGCTTTTGATACTTAAACTTAAAGCGGATTGACTCAAACAAAGCTCATTGGCAGCATTGGCATAGTTTAATGTGCGGGCAAGGACTAAAAATGCTTTTAATTGTTTGAGTGTCATAACTCTACCTCACTGATCTTTAGCACTATGATACGCTAAACTCAGAATCTTTGAGCGTATAACCAATCATTTAAGCACTTAAATTATATTGTGTTTACTCAATCAGCTGAGTTCTATGGATTAATAAAATTTTAATTTTATTAATGGCTTAAGTTAATTTTTATGTGAGTAAATATTGATTGTGTATGGATAAACCAAGCTAATCTTGAATTTGTAAAAGAATGAATGGGCTACTTTTTCATGAATGATCTTGAAAATTAACACTTTGTTTTTTATATCAGTACCCATTAAGTCAACACAAAAATAAATCTGCTTCAATTTATGAGCTTTTCATATTAACTGATAAATATTTTCAAATAATATCCCTAAAAATTTGGATTATAGTTTTATTGATAATTTGGATATGGATATTCCAATTTATAAATCTGGATGATTTATAAATGCTCAATGTATTGATGAAAATTAATTTTTCTAACTATCCATTTTTATTTATTGAATAACTCATTCATATCAATGAATGGAACTGCCTTGTGATGATTTGAAATAAAAAACAAGGTGGATTTAGACATATATGCTTTAAGGACGGAGTAAAAGATATGTGGGAACTGGGTATAATTTTGCTTTCTCTAGGGCTGTTGATGTATACCGCCTACAGAGGATTTTCTGTGATTCTCATGGCACCGATTTGTGCCTTATTTGCCGTCTTACTGATCAATCCAGCCAACGTTTTACCATTTTATTCTGGTGTGTTTATGCCAAAAATGGTGGGCTTTATTAAAGATTATTTCCTGGTTTTTTTACTTGGGGCAATTTTCGGTAAAGTTGTTGAAATGTCTGGTATTGCAGAATCAATTGCCAAAACCATTGTCCAGCTCATTGGCTCCAAAAATGCCATGTTGACCGTTGTGCTTCTAGGCGCGATTCTCACCTATAGTGGTGTAAGTTTGTTTGTGGTGGTTTTTGCAGTCTATCCGTTTGCAAACCAATTGTTTAGACAAGCCAATATTCCAAAACGTTTGATTCCAGGCACAATTGCACTAGGTGCTTTTTCGTTTACGATGGATGCCTTACCGGGCACACCTCAGATTCAGAATGTTATTCCAACTACATTTTTCGGAACCAATATTTATGCCGCACCTTTTTTAGGAATTATTGGGGCAATTTTTGTTTTGGGTGTCGGTTTAAGTTATTTGGAATGGCGTCGCCGTGTTGCTGCACGCAATGGTGATGGATTTACTTCTGGTATTACATTGACTGAGGCTGAATTACAACAATTCGAAAGTCAATCCCAACAACAGGATAATGGTTCTGGACTACGCCAATTTATGGCATTTGTCCCATTGATTTTGGTGGCTGTGATGAATAAATATTTATCCACCGCGATTAAACAATGGTACCCGAACGGCTTTGATTTTAATGCAATTGGACTGGCGAACTATACTGTGGATGTCGCTAAAACATCGGCGATTTGGGCGGTCGGTTTAGCGTTAATCGTGGGTATTATGACCGCCATTATGTTTGATTACCGCCGTGTATCCACCAGTTTTAAAGAAGGGGTCAATGCAAGTATTGGTGGCTCTTTACTTGCGGTGATGAACACTGCATCTGAGTATGGTTTCGGTGCCATCATTGCAGCATTGCCAGGTTTTGCAGTGATTAGTCATGCTTTAGGACATACTTTTACCAATCCATTGGTCAATGGTGCAGTTACGACCACTGTTTTAGCAGGGATTACAGGTTCAGCCTCAGGCGGTATGAGTATTGCGTTGAGTGCAATGGCTGATCAGTACAATGCCGCAATCGCTGCAATGGGAATTCCTGCTGAGGTGATGCATCGTATCGTCGCAATGGCTTCAGGAGGTATGGACACCTTACCTCATAATGGCGCAGTCATTACTTTACTTGCCGTAACAGGGCTTACTCATAAACAATCGTATAAAGATATTTTTGCCATTACGATCATTAAAACCATTGCGGTGTTTGTTGCGATTGCAGCATTTACATGGTTTGGTATTGTCTAAGTTTATATTGAAGAAGCAACACAGGGAGTCAAACATGAGTCAACTTCTCAAAGATAAGGTTGCATTTATCACAGGTTCAGCAAGTGGTATTGGGCTTGAAATCGCTAAAAAGTTCGCACTTGAAGGTGCAAAAGTCGTCATTTCGGATATGAATGCGGATAAATGCAATGAAGCCGTTTTTGCTTTACAAAAGGATGGATTTGACGCTTTATCTGCGCCTTGTGATGTTTCCAATGAAGATGCTTATGCTGCAGCGATTGAGTTAACGCAAAAGACCTATGGGCGTTTAGACATTCTGATTAACAATGCTGGTTTTCAGCATGTTGCTTCAATCGAAGAGTTCCCAACAGATATTTATCAAAAGTTGTTAAATGTAATGTTGGTGGGTTCTTTTATTGGAATTAAACATGTATTTCCAATCATGAAAGCACAAAAGTATGGTCGTATTATCAATATGGCTTCGATCAATGGTCTAATCGGCTTTGCTGGAAAAGCAGGTTATAACAGCGCGAAACATGGCGTGATTGGTTTAACGAAAGTGGCAGCTTTAGAGTCTGCACGAGATGGTATTACCGTCAATGCATTATGTCCGGGCTATGTAGATACGCCCTTGGTCCGTGGTCAAATAAAAGATTTGGCAAAAACACGTAATGTCAGTGAAACAAGCGCACTTGAGGACGTTATTTTAGCCATGGTGCCACAAAAACGTTTACTCAATGTTGAAGAAATCGCAGATTATGCAATTTTTCTAGCCAGTGAAAAAGCAGCAGGCGTCACGGGGCAAGCTGTGGTGATGGATGGCGGTTATACAGCGCAATAGTGTCAATATTCATCCAATCATAATTATCCCTTCTAGCCGTTGATATCGCTGCGGAAAGATCTGCTTATTCATCATCATTATTTGTGGAGGACGAATTCCTCCACAAATTTGAGTGAGTCTTGCCGTTATAAAAGCATTATTTTTCACTATTAAATATCAAGATATTCCCCACATTTTTCAAGGATAAGAGGAAGTGTATATATGAAATCAGTCAATAAAGTTGCCATTATCGGTACGGGTGTAATTGGTGCAAGTTGGGCTGCTTTTTATCTGAGTAAAGGATTTCAGGTCAGTGCATTTGATCCAGCCGCCGATGCAGAACTCAATTTAACGACTCGAGTTCAAACTTATTTACTCGATCTATTTGAATTAGAAGAACAAAAACAAAGTGATTTGGAAAGTTATATTACAGGGCTTTTGAACAATTTAAGGTTTTATCAAAATATTGCAGATGCAGTTAAAGATGCCGACTTTATCCAAGAAAATGGTCCAGAAAGAATTGATCTAAAAAAACAACTATATGTGCAACTCACACAAAATTGTCCAGAAGATACCATAATCGCGTCCAGTTCATCGGGTTTAAAAATATCGGATATTCAACAAGATTGTGTTTATCCCGAACGAATTGTTTTGGGACATCCTTTTAACCCGCCCCATCTATTACCGCTTGTAGAGATTATTGGTGGCGAGAAAACACATACAAAGTATATACAGGATGCTTTTGAGTTTTATCAATCATTGGGGAAAAAGCCGATTTTGATCCAAAAGGAAGTTAAAGGACATGTTGCGAACCGCTTACAGTCTGCGATTTGGAGAGAAGCATTTTATTTGGTTTCTGAAGGGGTGTGCAGTGCAGAAGATATTGATACCGCAATCACCAATGGACCTGGATTACGCTGGGCAATCTTTGGTCCATATCTCAATATGCAACTGGCAAACCAACAAGGGTTTAAAGCGGCGATGCATCATTTAGGTGAGCCAATGTCAGAATGGTGGGCTGATATGAAACCCTATACATTGACTGAAGAAAAAATCGAGATGCTTGATGATGCAACACAGCAGTTTGTGAATAGTCTAGGAGATAAAAATCTGCAATTGCTCCGTAATCAGGCATTGTTAAAAACTTTGAAAATGCGAGCAGAATTGGATTTGCCATAATCATTATTGTTGAATAAATATACAATTTGTCTTTAAGACTTTTGCCTCACTCCTGAATAGCGATGCTGATTTTGAAATGATTTTAGCTCGCTATTCAATCTGTTTAAAAATGCAACAGTAAAATATAATTTTTATTAATGAGTAAAATCAATAATATATCTACTATTGAATGATATTCAACTTTGATTGTCTCGTCTCACATCTAAAGTTTAAATAGATGATCCTAGATCCAATTGAATAGAGCGTTATCTCTATCACCTCAAAATAGAAAGATGATCTAGGATTCAAAAGTGCAAAATCAATGAATTAGCAAAAGCTGCTAAAATTTTGTATAAAAAGCATGAAGTTTATTCGGGATGAATGATTGACATTAAATCACTTGTATCAGTAAGCAGGGGGATGATGATATTTACAGATCAACAATTTTATGTGATTTATCAGATATTATTCCACTTTTTTAATCTTAATATTGAAGAATCTATTAAGCCTGTGAGTACGATATGTTTGACTCAATGTTATTTGACCCTATTCGGTTTATCTTTATAGGAACAGCGCTATCATTTAAGGACAATCTCTGTTGATTAGGCATTCAACTGATTGACAGGTGAGAACATGCTCACTATTTTAACTTTTAAGTTCTTTTTTGGAACTTGTTATTTTTAGATAAATCCTTGAGGTGAGTCATGTCTACATCAGCAGTGATAGAAAAATCAAAGCAAAAAATACCTGCATCATTTCCAGTACGCCGTATGGATTATGAGATTCAGGATATGCCTAAATATTGGTGTAATAATGAACCAACTTTTACACATTACTTCACAGGTCTATCCACTTTGTTTCCAGAAGGTGAGTCTTATTTTGTTCGCTCAGTACGTGCATTAAGAGACAAGGTGAAAAGCAATCCAAAATTAGACCGTGATATTGGCGCATTTATTGGTCAAGAAGCCATGCATTCTAAAGAACATCACGCTTTTCATGTCAGCGCTCAACAATATGGTTTAGATCCTGAATCTTTAGAAAAGGTGACTGGGATAATACTCAAAGCGATAGAGCAGATTTTTCCGAAAAAATGGAATCTATTGGTTACGGTTGGTTTGGAACATTACACAGCAGTTCTTGTGGTGGAAATGATGAAAAATGTCAATGAGTTAATGACAGACACCACGATTCGTAACTTATGGCTTTGGCATAGTGTAGAAGAAACTGAACATAAGGCTGTGGCATATGATATGTACGAATATTTATATGGAAAAGGTTTAGATGCCTATATTCCTCGAGTCGCTATTTTCACCTTTAGTTTAGTGCTGATTACTGCTTTTTCAAATATCTATCAAATGGTATTGATGTCGAGAGACAAGCAATTATGGAATATTAAGTCTTGGGTAAAGTTTGCAGGTTTTGCAATGCAGTCCTATCGAAAGCTTATTCCTCAATTTTTCTCTTATTATCATTTTGACTTTCATCCGAATGATACAGACGAATCTGAAATTGTCGCGCAAAGCAAAGTAAAGATTGGCATTTCACCTGAACAATCTACATTTATTCAATAGCATGAGAGTTTAGCTTAACTTATTCAGTAGGATAAATACATTGATACGCTCAATATGACTGGTTTAGAAATTATGCAAACATTTCTTAAAAGAACTCCAACTGACTCATGCAATTGCGAAAACGATATGAATGAAAGAGGTTGGAGAACTTGAATTTAGTTGAGTTGTATTTATTGTAATTGGATAAATGCTCAAGTGCTTCGGGTAAATGAAGGAGTTGTTTAATCAATCTCAAAAATAATAAAGGGGGGATATCCGATAATGAAATCATGGATCGAATATGCCCCACATTGTGTGCTCAAATCGAATGATAAAGAACGGTGGTACTATCCTTTATCGTTTAAAGCATGTGCCTCAGCCAAATACTTTTCCATCTCTTCTTCAGGAACCATACCTCCGCCAGTTCCCCAAATAATATGATTGGCATTTTTGAATTGTTTTTGACTAAGCTGATGGAGCGTTGCATAGTTTTGCTGTTGATGGATCAAAATTGGTCCAAGCATGCCTGCCAGTGCTGAAGGTTCCAATTTCAGTTGTTCAGAATCATTGAGCAGCCCTAACAAGAGATACATGCTTTCATCGCTCAATGTATAAAACCCATCCAGCAATCTTTGCATGGCACGTCCAACAAAACCCGATGCTCGTCCAACCGCAAGACCATCCGCGGCAGTGATATTATCAATCCCTAATGCTTGAACCGATATTTCATCATGCAACCCTGTCGCGACACCAAGCAACATGCATGGTGAATGGGTCGGCTCAGCAAAAATACAGTGCACATGATCACCAAATGCCATTTTTAAACCAAATGCGACACCACCCGGACCTCCACCAACACCACAGGGTAAGTAGACAAATAACGGATGTTCTTGGTCGACAAGAATATTTTTTTCATTTAATTGTTTTTTTAAACGTTGTCCAGCAACCGAATAACCTAAGAAGAGTGTTTGTGAGTTTTCATCATCAATGAAAAAACAATTTGGATTATTCTGCGCTGATTTTCGACCTTCCTCGACGGCGACACCATAGTCTTCGGCATACTCAATTACCGTCACATTGTGCGCGCGTAATTTATCTTTTTTCCATTGGCGTGCATCTGCTGACATATGTACAGTCACATCGAAACCAAGTTGAGCACTCATGATTCCAATCGAAAGACCTAGATTTCCTGTGGAGCCGACAGCAATACTGTATTGGCTGAAAAAGATTTTAAATGTTGGGCTAGCCAGTTTTGTATAGTCATCTTCATACGTCAATAACCCTGCTTGAATGGCAAGTTTTTCAGCATGATAAAGTACTTCATAAATCCCACCCCGTGCTTTAATCGAACCCGAGATCGGGAGATGGCTATCTTTCTTTAGCCAGAGTTGTCCTAGTATTGATTGCCCATAATGTTGTTCTAATCGTTGTTGCATATTTGCAATGCTTACCAGTTCTGATTCTATAATGCCTTTGGAGGGCTTTGTTTCTGGGAAGGCGTGCATCAAATATGGGGCAAAACGAGTTAAGCGGTCACTGGCATCATCTATATCTTTTTGAGTCAATCCAACATAAGGCAGACCCTCTGCAAGTGATGTAAAATTTGGATTGAACCATATCGTTTCTTTTAACGAAATGAGATCAGCAACAATAGGATATTGAGTGATCAATTGGTGAATATGTTGAGCATCCATAAAATTATTCCTGAGATCATCTGTGCAAGTCGCCATAGATCAGTCAATCGTTTTCAATTATCTTGCATTTACTTCGAAATCACTTCCGTAGCATGTGCTTGTGTGATCAAGTTTTGATGATTGGGCTATTGAAGTTAAATTTGAAAAATCTGTCAAACGAAGAAATTTGATCTATGCATTAAACTCATTCATGTGAACAGTGAACACATTGGGATGATGTTTTATAGTCAATCTGCGAAAAACTCATAGAGTCAATATAATTTCTAGATCAATAAAATTGATGCGATAGATATTTTATTTGATGATATAAAGCTTGTAATGCCACGCTTTATGGCTAACCTTTAAATCGATTTACGTAGACGATACTTCACTTTGATCAATCCATTTTTAGTAGAATCGTATTCTTGCGCTGCAAACAACGCAGTGCTTTGTTTTTGCTCATTTATCCCCGCTTAACATGGCGACATTCAAGTCAGCTCACGATAGCAAGACCATCTATGATTCAAAAGTGAAAAATATACGAATCATCCAAAGTTTCTAAAAATTCGTATAAACGATATAGAGTTCATTTGGAATAAATGATTAATATCAAATCACTGGTATGAATAATCAGGAAGTTTGACTATATTTTGATTTTAAATCAATGCTGTATGATCAATGTCGGTCACCAAACAGGATCAGCTATTGCATAAAAGTTTAATTCAAGGTCTAAAGGAAAATGCATGAACAACGCACATAAAAATCTAACGGGTTTTCAACTTTCCAAGCTTTATACATTCGAAGTTGCAGCGCGGCATGAATCTTTTGCCTTGGCAGCAGAAGAACTGTTTTTAACACCGAGTGCTGTGAGTCATCAAATAAACCAGTTAGAAAAAGAACTCGAGATCAAACTGTTTTTACGATTGCATCGTAAAGTGAAGCTTACACCTGAAGGAACACGGATTCTCGATGCTTTACAGTCATCTCTAGATGTATTAAATAGTGAAATCAATGCATTAAAAAATCAGTCTTTGGTTGGTGCTTTGACCCTTTATGCAAGACCATCAATCGCACAGTGTTGGTTATTACCCCATTTGCCTGATTTTGTTCAGCGTTATCCCCATATTCAACTTTCAATTTTGACAGGTAATGAAAATGTGAATTTTCAGCGTACTGGAATTGATCTTGCCTTGTATTTTGATCATCAACCTTCTACTCAACTGAATTATCAATATTTAATGGATGAATCAATTATTCCTGTATGCAGTCCTGAGTATGCTGAAAAGATTAAATTGAACAATAACTTAGAGAAGTTAAAAGATTGTACATTGTTGCATGATTGTCAGGCATGGAGTAATGGCACAGGAACAGAAGAATGGAATAGCTGGGCACAACATTTTCGCGTTCCTATAGAACATCTAGCTCAGTTAAGTTTTGATCGTTCTGACCTTGCATTGACTGCTGCAAAAAATCATTTAGGGATGGCAATGGGACGCAAAAAATTAATTGAAAATGACTTAAAAAATGGTGCACTGATTATGCCATTTCAAAACATGGAGTTGAAATGTGAACAGCATTATTATCTCGTTTCGTTAAAAAATAATGTATTGCCCAAAGTCAAAGTGTTCAGTGATTGGCTATTAGAGCTTGTGAAAAAAAATCAACCCATTGAAGAACAGGGAGCAATAAAAGAACATTAAGCAGAAAATTCGAATTTGCGCCAAGCAATTTTATTGTGATTGTGTACTAGAATCATCGGCGACACTGCTTAAATTCTGAAAAATATGCTGGTTTTACAAACTCTTGATATTATTTTTAATATTTAAATTATGGTGATTATATTTAAATTACTTTAAATAAAATGTTGTTTTGTTTAGTATTTGTGAATGATTAAAGTGAAAAAATTGAGTGACTTATCTTTATTTTGAAGTTCAAACATAAAAAATGCATATTGTAAATAATAATCTAATTGATTATTATTCTCATTTATTAAGTTGTGTGTCTATTTGTAATTTGTATAACCTCAAGTTTTTACGATGAGCTAAAGCAAAAATACACATGGTTAATGATTATCAATATCATTTTAATAAAAGGCTTCTCCCGCATGAATGCAAATCCTTTTGAACTTTACCAAACCGCTCAGTCTCACCGTTTGGAGTTAAAACCGCGTTATTTATCATTATGTTTGTTTGCATTGATGGCAGCAGGTGCAAGTTCAGGCAGTTTTGCAGAAGAACATCGTTTAGAAAAATCCAAATCTGATAATCAATATAATTCTTTAGCTACGATTACAGTTTATGCACAGTATGAAAATGACGCACCTGTTAGTCGGACATCCATCAATCGAGAAAACATGGATCAAACGGGCGTCACAGACATGGCGGGTATCGTGAAATATTTACCCTTGGTAAATGCGCCATTTTCTGTTGGAGGGGGCGGAACATTTTTTGATGGAACTGGAACCAGTAGTTATAACATCCGCGGTATAGATGCAAACAGAATCGGTTTGGATGTCGATGGGGTTGATTTAGCAGATGCTACGGTGAGTACTTATGTACCACCAAAAAGTATGAGTAAACGTGGTGCTGGTCGAGATTATATTGAGCCAGAAATGTTCACCATAGTAGATATTGTTTCAGGCACAACTGATGTTTCTACAGATGGTATCGGTGGTCGAGTTTCATTTAAAAATAAATCTCCAGAAGACTATTTGGTGAATGGTAAAACAGTCGCAGGGACAGTAAAAGCAGGTTATAGTTCTGCGGACCAAGCGTGGTTATCATCCGTCACTGGGGCTGTAGGTAATGATGATGTTAAAGCACTTGTTGCCTATGCACATCGTGAAGGGAATGAAACCAAGCCAAACTCAAAAACTCCAGCATTTCCATCAGATTGGACTTCAGATGCGGTGCTGACACGTTTATTGTGGAATTTATCCGACCAACATCAACTGAACTTTACCGCTGATTATTATAAGAAAAAAACTGATACAAAGGATATTGCTGCAAACTTATTTTCTAATTTTAAAAGTGATGCTAGACAACATCAAGATATTGATCGAACTCAATTCAGTATTCTACATACCTATAAACCAAATGATTTCCAGCTTTTCGATCAACTGAATAGCAAAATATGGTATCAGGAATCGAATAACGATACCGCGACAGCCTTTATGAACAGTGCAACGGTTGCACGTGATTTTTCAACAACTTATAAAGAGAAAAATACAGGCTTAAAAATAGATGCTAAAAAAGAGTTTAACAATCAAAAGCTAAAATATGGTCTTGCTGCAGATAAGAAAGAATATGCCAGTACTAAAGTTGACTTACGTAATGGTCAAACCATTTCAAGCATTTATCAAGGTGGTTATCTCTTAAACTCTGAATTGAAACGTTACTCTGCTTATGCATCAGATGAGTTTAGTCTAGATGTGCTGGGACGTGATCTAATTTTAACACCTGCTATCCGTATAGAGCGCCAAGAATTTAGACCTGAGATCACGTCTTATAGCGATGTTCAGGCGAAAGACTATAACTATGTATCTCCGAGCTTTTCAGCCAGCTATCAATTTACGCCGAGTAATTATAGCTATTTAAAATATTCAAGAGGCAATCGAATTCCATCTCCAACAGAAATTGGTGGGGTTTATCAAACCACACCTGGAAATCCGAGTTATATCGTCATTGGTAATTCTAACTTGAAAAAAGAAACCAGTGATGCATTTGAATTGGGTTTAAGAAATACATCAATTGATGGCATCAAATTTGATGTGACTGGGTTTTATTCCAAATACAAAGATTTTATCGACTATTACAACTATGGAACGACTCCACAATATCCTTATGGTTACTACAGAGCTGAGAATTTAGCTGATGCACAGATTTGGGGAGGAGAACTGTCTACGCGTATTGATTTAGGACAGTTTATCCCAAACTCTGATGGCTACAGCTTGGCATTGGTTGCGGGTAAAACCAAAGGCTCAGCAAAAAATAAAAATGGTGGCAAAAGTGGTGTGAATTCAGTTCAACCAGAAAAGGGAAGCTTGACGTTTGCTTATGATGATCCGAATAAAGTATTTGGATTAGGGATGACCGCTACAGCAGTTGGCGAAAGAATGGCAACTAAGGACGTCACGTCTTATCAGGATGATATTAAATATCAAAATGTAGCAGGTTATACCGTTTTTGATTTGTCCGCTTATTGGAACGTCAACAAATTCACCAAGCTGAATGTAGCATTCAATAATATCTTTGATAATACGTATTGGGACTATGCCGCAGTTGGTACGCTTACCGGCGCAAATCAGGCAAGTATCATTGACCGTGCTGCAGAACCTGGTCGTAATGTCGTTGCAAGTATCGAATTTAAATATTAATTTTTTTTAATCACCTGCTAGAAAGTTTTTTTAATCCAGCAAATACGTATATTTAAGGATATAAACATGAAAAAATTGGCACTCTTGATTGCAACGATCACAGCAATGACCAGTTCCGTATCAACCATTGCTGAAACAGTAGAGCAAACGGATGTTTACCAGCAGGCATATGCACTGTATATGCTTTATCACTCCAACAACAAAGACCAAACGACTCCAAGTTTGATTAAACAATATCCTCAAGATTATGCTGAATTGTTTAAGGGAAATAAAAAAGTTACGCAACAGCAGTTTATTCAATTTGAGCAAGCACGCTTAGAGCCCTTGCTGAAACAGCGTCGTGAAATGTCTGAAAAACAGGCGCATGTACGTTTCGGTATTCTGGATAATAACAAAGATCAAAAATTGACCTTGAAAGAATTTCAAGAAACGGGTCTAAAAACCTTCAATCAGTTTGACAAAAATCAGGATGGTTTGATCAATGCTGAGGATGCAAAATTATCAGACAACACTAATGCAACTCATGATGGTTTTAGAGTGAAATTACCGATTTCGATGCCTATGCCAAGCAATACACAAGAATTCATTACACAGTATGGTCAAGGAAAGAACTATGTCACGCTTGGAGATTATTTGACTGCACGAGATAAGCAATACTTTGCAACTGATGTTAACGGTGATCACATTGTGACTGAGAAAGAATATGTTGATGAGTTTATGCAACGCTTTGACCAAAACATAGCATCAGGAAAACTCAAAATGCAGGAAACCGCAGCGCAACAATTCCAAGCCATCAGTAAAGGTAAAACCACCATCCAACATGCTGATCTTCAACAGTTCGCTAAAAAACTGAATCAATCCATTCGTCAATAAGTCATTATTTTGCTCAGCCATTTTCGAATGGCTGAGCAATTTTGTATAAAATTTCAAGCTACTGATAAATATGATTATTTTCCTAATTTTGATATATCGTCAGTCTGTTGAAAAACGCATACTGTAAAATATAATTTCAATAGACCTCTTGCGTTAGTCAAAATTTGAGCAGCTGTGATCTTTGTTATGTAGTCAATCTGTTGAAAAATTCATACAGTAGAATATCATTTCTGTTGATCAATAAAATTAAAGCGATCAATATATTGTTTGATGATATAAAGCTTGCATTGCCACGCTTTAGCTCTAAAGTTTAAATTGTTTTGCGTAGGCGATACTCTACTTTTCAGAGATGAAAAGTAACAAAAATCTTCTGTTGAGCGAGGGGTACATCCTAATACCCCCGCTCAACATGGCGACATCCATGTCGCCTCGTGATAGCAAGAGTGTTTATGATTCAAAAGTACAAAATAAATGAATCATCCAAATCACTTGTATGAATAATCAGGCGGTTTGACTATATAAGGTATTGCATATAGCTAAATGACCCAAAAACCTACTTTCGCAAGAGGTCTA